>NZ_JBIAPW010000016.1:70036-153411 GCF_042888505.1 Streptomyces sp. NPDC002870 | reverse complement strand
CGGTTACATTCCGAACCCGGAAGCTAAGCCTTTCAGCGCCGATGGTACTGCAGGGGGGACCCTGTGGGAGAGTAGGACGCCGCCGAACAATCTTTAGCCTCAGTCCCCGGACCCAGTCCGGGGACTGAGGCATTTTTGCGTTCAGGACGATTGCGTGGGCGTGCGGCGCCATGTCGGCGAGGTGCTGCGACGGCAACCTTGAGCGTTGGGGGTGGCTGGTTCGAAGCAGCCATGTTTTCGGGTATGATCTATCCCGTTGCCGCAGCGCAGCAGGCCCCAATAGCTCAGTCGGTAGAGCGTCTCCATGGTAAGGAGAAGGTCTACGGTTCGATTCCGTATTGGGGCTCAGCAGCGAAGAAGGCCCCCGCCAACTGGCGGGGGCCTTCTTCGTGTTCAGGGCTTGCGGGGCTCCGGGACGCGCATCGCGAGGATCGCCATGTCGTCGGAGGCCGGTTCCGCGGCGAAGCGTTCGACCGCGCGCAGGACGCGGGAGGCGACCGCGCCGGCAGTGAGGCCCGTGCACCCGGTGAGAACGTCGACGAGTCCGTCGTCGCCCAACATCCGTGTTCCCTCACGGCGTTCGGTGACGCCGTCCGTGACGCAGAGCAGCACGTCGCCCGGGTCGAGGGTCACCATCTGCTCGTACAGCTCCAGGTCGTCCATCACGCCGAGGAGCGGCTGCGGTTCGGCCGCGGGTTCCACGCTGCCGTCCTGGCGCAGGCGGAGTGGGAGCGGGTGGCCGGCGCAGACGACCTTCAATACCGCGCTGCCGTCCTCCTGTGGCCACAACTCGCCATAGAGGAGCGTCAGGAAGCGGCTGCGGGCACCCTCGTCGAGGATTGCGGCGTTCAGTCGCTCCAGGACGGCGGGGCCGCCGAAGCCCTCTCGGGCGAGCAGGCGCAGGGCGTGGCGGGCAAGGCCCGTGACGGCCGCGGCTTCCGGGCCCGTACCGCAGACGTCGCCGATGGCGAAGCCGTACGCGCCGTCGCGGATCGGGAAGAGGTCGTAGAAGTCGCCGCCCACTTCATTGCCTTCGCCGGCCGCGCGGTAGATGACCTCGACCTCGACGCCCGGGATCTGGGGGAGTTCCGGCGGCAGCAGGCTGCGCTGAAGGGACTGGCTGATGGCCATGCGCTCGGAGTACAGACGGGCGTTGTCGAGGGCGAGCGCCGCCCGGCGGGAGAGGTCCTCGGCGAGTTCCAGGATCTCCTGGCGGAAGTGGTCGTCGGACGGCTTGCCGAGGGTCAGCATGCCGATGACGCGGTTGCGGGCGACGAGGGGCAGGACGACCGTCTCGCCGCCGACCGCGGCGGCCGTGGCGAGGGTGGTGCCGATACCGGAGGAGACCGGGGGCGTGGAGCCGAGACCGAGTTCGCGCTTGGAGGTGCGCAGTGCGGCCGCCTGGCCGGCGGCGGCGGGGGCGGTCCATACGCGGGCGCCGGGGGTGGGCACCGGGTCGGGCGGGTCGATCGTGGACAGGAGAGCCTTGAGGCCGTCGATCCGTTCCTCGTCCTCGTGGAGTACGTAGCTGAGGTAAGGCTCGGATGCCTGGTCGGCGATGGTGTAGACGGCGCACCAGGTGGCCAGCGTAGGGACCGTCATCTGGGCCATCAGCGCCAGGGTTTGGTCCCGGTCGAGGGTTCCTGCGAGCAGGTCGGAGGCTTCGACGAGGAAGGAGAGTGAGCCGCGGCGCAGGCGTTCCAGTTCCCCCAGGCGGGCCGACTCGACGGCCAGGGCGATGCGGTCGGCGGCGAACTGGAGGCGCAGGGCCTCCTCGTTGGAGTAGCGGCCGGAGGATTCGGCCGCGACTCCGAGGGAGCCGGTGAGGCGGCCCTCGACCTTGAGCGGGACGGTGACGACCGAACGCATGCCGGTGGAGTTGAGGAGCGGGACAGCACCCGGGACGGCGGTGAGGTCCTCATGGACGGCGGGCATCCGGGCGGAGCCGTAGCGGCCGGTGCCGGCCTCGACCGGGACGCGGGCGAAGCGCTGACGGGCCGACGGAAGGCCGGTGGTGGCCCGTACTTCGAGTTCCGTCTCGTCGTCGGTGGCCAGCAGCAGGAAGGCCGCGTCGCCGTCGAGCATGTCGCGGGCGCGCTCGACGGTGCGCTGGAGAAGGCCGTCGAGGTCGTCGGGGGCGGGGGAGCCGATGAAGACCTCGAAGGGGTCCGAGGCGTGGCTCTCCGCGCCCGTCTCGGTCACGGGAGCGCGCTGCGGGCTCTGGATGACGGCGCGTTCGTCGTCGCGTACGAGAAGGCAGACGGTGGACGGCTCGCCATCGGTGTCGCGGACCCGGAGGTGCGAAGCGTAGACGGGGACGACGCGGCCGTCGGTGCCGCGGATGCCGTAACTGCCCTCCCATCGGGAGAGTTGGAGCGCCTCGGCGATGCCGGTGCCGATGCCGGGAGTGTGCGGCCAGGCGGCGAAGTCCGTCAGGGGTTTGCCCATGACCTGCTCGGCGGCGTATCCGAAGAGGTGTTCCGCGTCTTCGTTCCAGACTGAGATCGAACCGCTGCGGTCGATCTGAGTGACGGCGACGCGAACGCGCTGGTCGGCGACCGGGAGGAGCGGGGTCGGCAGGACCGGGCCGGCGGAGCGGGTGCCCACCCGGCGCTGGGGGAGGTCGAGTTGGAACCACACCTGTTTGAAGGTGGGGGAGTACTCGACGCCCCAGCGGGAGGCGAGGGCGGCGCACAGGAGCAGTCCGCGCCCGTTCTCGCGGTCGAGGCTGCCGAGCGATCGGCCGGTGCCCTGTATCGGGATCTCGCGCTCGGGGTAGCGGTCGGCGACTTCGACCCGTACCCCCTCCTCCGTACGCAGACAGAGCACGTCGGCGGCGGTGCCGGCGTGTACGACGGCATTGGTGACGAGCTCGCTGGTGAGGACGACCGCGTCGTCCACGACGTCGGAGTACCCCCACCCCTGGAGGGTGTCGCGGACGAAGGCACGGGCGGTCGCGACGGACCGCCCGACAGGGTCGAAGCTGGCAGCCGCCCGCGCGGTGATCACAGAACTCCTCGTACGCGTCTCGACGCCCGGCTCTGCCATGATGCGGCCTGCCCCTCCCGGTGCCCGGTGGTAGTACTTGCGCCCGCCGCCCCCGCCGGGCGGACCGGGGCGGTTGGACAGCCGGATGCCAGGTTACTTACCTTCGCTGTCCGAGCGGATGCCGGTCGCCGCTGTTTCCGCCCTCCGGGGGCGGGGACGCTATGCGAAGCTGCCGAACTGTTATGGCCTGGTTCGGCCATGGTGAAACACTGGGCAGGCTGTCCTGGACAGCTTGGGCAGAACGGTCAACCCCTGCGGGAGGGACACGGTGGAGTCTGGCGTGGCGGCGCGTGGCAAGAGCACGCGCGCAAAAGGCGGACGGTCCCGGAGCAATGGGACAACCGAAGTGGACACGGCGGCTCTGAACAGGCTGCTCTCGGCTCTGGTGTCGATGCGCGACGGCAATTTCCGTCGGCGTCTGACCGTGTCGGGCGACGGCGTGATGACGGAGATCGCGGCCGTCTTCAACGAGGTCGCGGACCGAAATCTGCACCTTACGGGTGAGCTCGCGCGCGTACGCAGGACGGTCGGGCGCGAGGGGAAGCTGACCGAGCGGCTGGAGACAGGAGCCTGCGAGGGCTCCTGGGCAGCCGCCATCGACGCGTCCAACGCGCTGGTGGACGATCTGGCGCGGCCTGTGTCCGAGGTGGGACGGGTGCTCTCGGCGGTCGCCGAGGGCGACCTGGAGCAGCGCATGGAGCTGCGCTCGCATGCCGTGGAGGGCACGGATGCGGCGGTACGGCCGCTGCGCGGCGAATTCCTGAAGGTCGCGCGTACGGTCAACAGCCTGGTCGACCAGCTGTCGGCGTTCACCGACGAAGTGACCCGGGTGGCGCTGGAGGTCGGCACCGAGGGCAAACTCGGCGGCCAGGCACAGGTGCGAGGTATGTCCGGTTCGTGGAAGGATCTCACGGATTCGGTCAACACCATGGCCTACCGGCTGACCGCGCAGGTACGTGACATTGCTCTCGTCACCACGGCGGTCGCCAAGGGCGATCTGTCACGCAAGGTCACCGTCCATGTGGCCGGCGAGATGCTTCAGCTGAAGAACACCGTCAACACGATGGTGGACCAGCTGTCCTCCTTCTCCTCCGAGGTGACCCGGGTCGCCAGGGAGGTAGGCACGGAGGGCGAGCTGGGCGGGCAGGCTGCGGTGCCCGGTGTGGCCGGTGTGTGGAAGGACCTCACCGATTCGGTGAACACCATGGCCGGCAATCTGACCTCACAGGTGCGCGGTATCGCCGAGGTGACGACGGCGGTCGCCAACGGCGATCTGTCGCAGAAGGTCACGGTGAGCGCGCGCGGTGAGGTGGCCCAACTCGCCGAGACCATCAACCAGATGACCGAGACGCTGCGTACGTTCGCGGACGAGGTCACCCGTGT
Organism: Streptomyces sp. NPDC002870; assembly: GCF_042888505.1. Taxonomy (NCBI): domain Bacteria; kingdom Bacillati; phylum Actinomycetota; class Actinomycetes; order Kitasatosporales; family Streptomycetaceae; genus Streptomyces; species Streptomyces sp. NPDC002870. The sequence goes on along the minus strand of NZ_JBIAPW010000016.1, from coordinate 148,980 downwards.
GGCGAGTGAGGTGGGGGCCGAGGGTCTGCTCGGCGGCCAGGCGCAGGTGCCGGGAGCCGCCGGGACCTGGAAGGACCTCACCGACTCGGTGAACACCGTCTTCCGCAACCTGACCACCCAGGTGCGGGACATCGCGCAGGTGACGACGGCGGTCGCGAACGGCGATCTGTCGCAGAAGGTCACGGTCGATGTCGCGGGCGAGATGCTGGAGCTGAAGAACACCGTCAACACGATGGTGGACCAGCTGCAGTCGTTCGGTTCCGAGGTGACGCGGGTGGCTCGTGAAGTCGGCGTCGAGGGCCGTCTTGGCGGGCAGGCGGAGGCGCCGGGCGCGGCAGGCACCTGGAAGGACCTCACGGACTCGGTGAACACCGCGTTCCGTAACCTCACCGGCCAGGTGCGGGACATCGCGCAGGTGACGACGGCGGTCGCCAATGGCGATCTGTCGCAGAAGGTCACGGTCGATGTCGCGGGCGAGATGCTGGAGCTGAAGAACACCGTCAACACGATGGTGGCGCAGCTCTCCTCGTTCGCCGATCAGGTCACGCGGATGGCGCGGGACGTGGGCACGGAGGGCCGCCTGGGCGGCCAGGCGCGTGTCGACGGCGTCAGTGGTACGTGGAAGGAACTGACCGACTCCGTCAACTTCATGGCGGGGAACCTGACTTCGCAGGTGCGGCAGATCGCGCAGGTGACGACCGCGGTGGCCCGCGGTGACCTGTCGCAGAAGATCGACGTGGATGCGCGCGGCGAGATCCTGGAGCTGAAGAACACCATCAACACGATGGTCGACCAGCTTTCTGCCTTCGCCGAGCAGGTGACGCGGGTCGCGCGTGAGGTGGGTACGGACGGCCGTCTTGGCGGGCAGGCGCAGGTGCCCGGCGTCGCCGGTGTGTGGCGCGATCTGACCGACTCCGTGAACGGCATGGCGGAGAACCTCACCGGCCAGGTCCGCAACATCGCGCAGGTCGCCACCGCGGTGGCCCGGGGTGACCTGTCGCAGAAGATCGACGTGGATGCGCGCGGCGAGATCCTGGAGCTGAAGAACACCCTCAACACGATGGTGGATCAGCTCTCGAACTTCGCCGAGCAGGTGACCCGGGTGGCCCGCGAGGTGGGCACCGAGGGCATCCTGGGCGGCCAGGCCGAGGTCCAGGGCGTCTCCGGCACCTGGAAGGACCTCACCCAGTCCGTCAACTTCATGGCCAACAACCTGACCTCGCAGGTCCGCAACATCGCCGAGGTGACGACGGCGGTCGCCAAGGGCGACCTGTCGAAGAAGATCACCGTTGACGCCAAGGGCGAGATCCTCGAACTGGTGACGACCGTCAACACGATGGTCGACCAGCTGCTGGACTTCGCCGACGAGGTGACCAGGGTCGCCCGTGAGGTGGGTACGGAAGGTGTACTGGGCGGGCAGGCGCGGGTGCGTGGCGTCACCGGGATCTGGAAGGACCTCAGCGACAACGTCAACCTGATGGCCAACAATCTGACCAATCAGGTGCGCAACATCGCGCGGGTCTCCGCGGCGGTCGCCAACGGCGATCTGACGAAGAAGGTGACGGTCGAGGCGCGCGGCGAGGTCGCGGAGCTGGCCGAGACCGTCAACACGATGGTGACGACGCTGTCGTCGTTCGCCGACGAGGTGACCCGGGTGGCCCGCGAGGTGGGCACGGAGGGCGAACTGGGCGGCCAGGCGCATGTGCCGGGAGTTTCCGGTACGTGGAAGGACCTGACCGAGTCCGTGAACTCGATGGCGTCCAACCTGACCGGCCAGGTGCGGCAGATCGCCACGGTCACCACCGCCATCGCCAAGGGCGATCTCACCCGGAAGATCGACATCGATGCGCGGGGCGAGATCCTGGAGCTGAAGACCACCATCAACACGATGGTGGACCAGCTGTCGTCGTTCGCCGAGGAGGTCACCCGGGTGGCCCGCGAGGTGGGCACGGACGGGCAGCTGGGCGGTCAGGCCCGGGTGCGGGACGTCGACGGAACCTGGCGCGACCTCACCGAGTCGGTGAACGAGATGGCCGGGAACCTCACCCGTCAGGTGCGCGCGATCGCGGCCGTCGCGACCGCGGTGACCCGCGGTGATCTGAACCTCAAGATCGACGTGGACGCGGCCGGCGAGATCCAGGTGCTGCAGGACAACATCAACACGATGATCGCGAACCTCCGCGACACCACCCTCGCCAACGAGGAGCAGGACTGGCTCAAGGGCAACCTGGCCCGTATCTCCGGTCTGATGCAGGGCCGGCGCGATCTCGCCGACGTGGCCTCCCTGATCATGAGCGAGCTCACCCCGGTCGTCTCGGCGCAGCACGGCGCGTTCTTCCTGGCGATGCCGACGGGCGGCGGCTCGGATGTCGCGCCGGGCGGTGAGTTGTCGTACGAGCTGTGCATGCGCGGCAGTTACGGCTACTCCGCCGGTCTTATGCCGACGTCCTTCCGGCCCGGCGAGACGCTGATCGGCACCGCGGCCGAGGAGAAGCGGACCATCCAGGTCAATGTGCCGCCGGGCTATCTGCGGATCTCCTCGGGTCTGGGCGAGGCGTCGCCCGCGTATGTGATCGTGCTGCCGGTGCTCTTCGAGGGGAAGGTCCTCGGTGTGATCGAGCTGGCGTCCTTCCAGCCGTTCACGCAGATCCAGCGGGACTTCCTCAACCAGATCGCCGAGATGATCGCGACGAGCGTCAACACCATCAGCGTCAACACGAAGACCGAGGTGCTGCTCAAGCAGTCGCAGGAGCTGACGGAGCAGCTGCGTGAGCGCTCGGCCGAGCTGGAGAACCGGCAGAAGGCGCTGCAGGCCTCCAATGCCGAACTGGAGGAGAAGGCGGAGCTGCTGGCGCAGCAGAACCGCGACATCGAGGTGAAGAACACCGAGATCGAAGAGGCGAGGCAGGTGCTCGAGGAGCGTGCCGAGCAGCTCGCGGTCTCGATGCGCTACAAGTCCGAGTTCCTGGCGAACATGTCGCACGAGCTGCGTACGCCGCTCAACTCCCTGCTGATCCTGGCCAAGCTGCTCGCGGACAACGCGGAGGGGAACCTCTCGCCGAAGCAGGTGGAGTTCGCAGAGACGATCCACGGGGCCGGCTCCGACCTGCTCCAGCTGATCAACGACATCCTCGACCTGTCGAAGGTCGAGGCGGGCAAGATGGACGTCAGCCCGACGCGTATCGCGCTGGTTCAGCTCGTCGACTATGTGGAGGCGACCTTCCGGCCGCTGACCGCGGAGAAGGGTCTCGACTTCTCCGTACGGGTGTCGCCGGAGCTGCCGGCGACACTGCACACCGACGAGCAGCGGCTGCTGCAGGTGCTGCGCAACCTCCTGTCCAACGCGGTGAAGTTCACCGACAGCGGTGCGGTGGAGCTGGTGATCCGGCCCGCGAGCGCCGATGTGCCTCAGTCGATCCGCGAGCAGCTGCTGGAGGCGGGCTCGCTGCGGGACGCGGACGGAGATCTGATCGCCTTCTCGGTCACGGACACCGGCATCGGGATCGCGGCCGGCAAGATGCGCGTGATCTTCGAGGCGTTCAAGCAGGCCGACGGCACGACCAGCCGGAAGTACGGCGGTACGGGCCTCGGTCTGTCCATCAGCCGCGAGATCGCCCGGCTGCTGGGCGGCGAGATTCATGCGGCGAGCGAACCGGGCCGTGGCTCCACGTTCACCCTCTACTTGCCTCTTCACCCCAGCGAACTGCCGCCGCAGGGTTACCCGCAGCTCACCCCCGGCGCCTCCGGCCCGCAGGCCGACACGGCCGAGGACGCATCGGAGAGCGGGCTCCCGCAGGCGCGGCACGACGCGCCCGCCCCTGCGGACGTCCACGCCGGTCCGGCCGCGCTGTTCCGGCGGCGGCGCAACGCGCTGGGCTCGGTGGAACAGCGGCGTGCGCTGCCCGGCCAGGTGGGCGGTGCGTCGGCGAGCCCGGAGCAGTGGACCGGGGCGAACGCCGGCCAAGAGGCGCCTCAGGAGCGGCGCACCTTCGCCTTCGACAGCGAGAAGGTGCTGATCGTCGACGACGACATCCGCAATGTCTTCGCGCTCACCAGCGTGCTGGAGCAGCACGGGCTCTCGGTGCTGTACGCGGAGAACGGCCGTGAGGGCATCGAAGTCCTGGAGCAGCACGATGATGTGACGGTCGTGCTGATGGACATCATGATGCCGGAAATGGACGGGTACGCTACGACGACGGCGATCCGCAGGATGCCGCAGTTCGCCGGTCTGCCGATCATCGCGTTGACCGCCAAGGCGATGAAGGGCGACCGGGAGAAGGCCATCGAGTCGGGTGCTTCCGACTATGTCACCAAGCCGGTGGATCCTGACCATTTGCTCTCGGTGATGGAGCAGTGGATGCGCGGGGAGTGAGCGACGTCTGCCCGGTTCCCCGCGAGTTGCTGACTGACTGTGGCCGAAGGCGTGTGAGGCGGCGGTATTCGGGGAACCTTCTGGTCTCCCGCTACGTTTCTGCTACGTGCACAGTGACATCGCGGTGACAGGGTGTGGCGACAGGCGGGGTGCGGCTACCATGACCGGCACAAGGGCGGGCGACGCAAGGGAGTCGTCCCCTGGGGCGGCGCCCGGTGCACATCCGGGGCGAGGAGGGCGGGCCATGGTGCAGAAGGCCAAGATCCTCCTGGTCGATGACCGGCCGGAGAATCTGCTGGCGCTGGAGGCCATCCTCTCTGCGCTCGATCAGACACTGGTGCGGGCATCGTCAGGGGAGGAAGCGCTCAAAGCGCTGCTGACGGACGACTTCGCGGTCATTCTGCTGGATGTCCAGATGCCCGGTATGGATGGATTCGAGACGGCCGCGCACATCAAGCGGCGGGAACGGACCCGGGACATCCCGATCATCTTCCTCACCGCGATCAACCACGGCCCGCACCACACCTTCCGGGGTTACGCCGCGGGCGCGGTCGACTACATCTCCAAGCCGTTCGACCCCTGGGTGCTGCGCGCCAAGGTCTCGGTCTTCGTCGAGCTGTACATGAAGAACTGCCAACTGCGCGAGCAGGCCGCGCTCCTGCGGCTCCAGCTTGAGGGTGGCGGCGGACATGCGAGCGCGGCCGACAGCAAGGAGCCCGCAGGGCTGCTCGCCGAGCTTTCCGCGCGGCTCGCGGCAGTTGAGGAGCAGGCGGAAGCGCTGTCCAAGCAGCTCGACGACGACTCGGCGGACGCCGCCGCAGTCGCCACCGCGGCCCATCTCGAGCGCAAACTCACCGGTTTGCGCCGGGCGCTCGACGCGCTGGAACCGGGCACCGGCGGCGGTACGCCGACGCTGCCTTCGCAGAACTGAACGGCCGCCCGGGGTTTGAGAGAGTGTCAGCTTCCCGCCACCAGGACGTCAGCTTCACGCCCCCGCTGACACGACACGAACGAGTGAAGCAGTAGGCACACGTGTCCGCTGCCGTCGACACCGGTAACCTCACCACCATGGCCTCACGCACGTCCGGCAAGGGTTCCAAGGGCGCGGCGGGCACCGCAAAGCCGCGCGCCGGCCGTACGACCGGCGCCGCGAAGAAGGCGGCGCCCGCCAAGAAAGCTGCCGCCAAGAAGACCGCACCCGCGAAGAAAGCGCCCGCCAAGAGGGCGGCCGCGAAGAAGGCTGCGCCCAGGCCCGCGCCGTCCCCCACGGGGGGCGTGTACCGCCTGGCGCGCGCCGTCTGGCTCGGACTGGCACACACTGTGGGCGCGCTGTTCCGCGGCATAGGACGGGGCGCGAAGGGGCTCGACCCGGCGCACCGCAAGGACGGCCTCGCGCTGCTGCTCCTCGGTGTGGCGCTGGTCGTCGCCGCCGGCACCTGGTCCAATCTGAGCGGCCCGGTCGGCGATCTCGTCGAGATGCTGGTGACCGGCGCGTTCGGGCGGCTCGATCTGCTCGTGCCGCTACTGCTGGGCGCGATCGCCGTGCGCCTGATCCTGTATCCCGAGAAGCCAGAGGCCAACGGCCGGATCGTGATCGGTCTGTCCGCGCTCGTCGTGGGCGTGCTCGGACAGGTCCACATCGCCTGTGGTTCTCCCGGCCGCGGGGAGGGCACCGAGGCGATGCAGGACGCGGGCGGGCTGATCGGCTGGGCCGCGTCCAAGCCGCTGATCTTCACCATGGGCGAGGTCCTCGCCGTACCGCTGCTCGTGCTGCTCACACTCTTCGGCCTGCTCGTGGTCACCGCGACGCCCGTCAACGCCATTCCGCAGCGGCTGCGGCTCCTCGGCTCCAAGCTGGGCCTCGTCGAGCCGGCGTATGAGCCGGGGGCCGACAGCGAGGCCGGCGAGGACGACGAGCGGTATGAGGAGCAGTGGCGCGATGCCGTGCCCGGGCGGGCGCGCCGCTCGTCCGCGCGCCGGAGTGAAGCGCCCGCGGACTTCGACCCGGACCCTGCCGAGGAGGCGGCGCTCTCCAAGCGCAGACGGCCGCGCAGGGCTTCCGTGCAGCCCGCCATGGACCGTCCGATGGACGCTGTGGACGTGGCAGCGGCGGCGGCCGCGGCGCTCGACGGAGCCGTACTGAACGGCATGCCGCCGTCGCCGCTCGTCGCCGACCTCACCCGGGACGTCACCGCCGACCGGCAGCGGGCCGCCAGCCCCGTGCCGAGCGCACGTGAGCCCGAGGAGCCCGCGTCGAAGGAGGGCGGATCGAAGGCGTCCGTACCGGATCTGACCAAGTCCGCGCCGGTACGCGACGAGTCCCAGCCCCTGCCGCCGCGCGCCGAGCAGCTGCAGCTCTCCGGAGACATCACCTACGCCCTGCCCTCCCTTGACCTGCTGGAGCGCGGCGGCCCCGGCAAGACGCGCAGCGCCGCCAATGACGCGGTCGTCGCCTCGCTCAGCAACGTCTTCATGGAGTTCAAGGTCGACGCGGCCGTCACCGGCTTCACCCGCGGCCCCACGGTCACCCGGTACGAGGTGGAGCTGGGCCCGGCCGTGAAGGTCGAGCGGATCACCGCCCTCACCAAAAACATCGCGTACGCCGTCGCCAGCCCGGACGTACGGATCATCTCCCCGATCCCCGGCAAGTCCGCGGTCGGCATCGAGATCCCGAACTCCGACCGCGAGATGGTCAACCTGGGCGATGTGCTGCGCCTCGCGGACGCCGCGGGGGACGAGCACCCGATGCTGGTCGCGCTCGGCAAGGACGTCGAGGGCGGCTATGTGATGGCCAACCTGGCGAAGATGCCGCACGTCCTGGTCGCGGGCGCGACCGGCTCCGGCAAATCCTCCTGCATCAACTGCCTGATCACCTCGGTGATGGTGCGGGCGACGCCGGAGGACGTACGGATGGTGCTCGTCGACCCCAAGCGGGTCGAGCTCACCGCGTACGAGGGCATTCCGCACCTGATCACCCCGATCATCACCAACCCCAAGCGGGCCGCCGAGGCGCTGCAGTGGGTCGTGCGGGAGATGGATCTGCGCTACGACGACCTCGCGGCGTACGGCTACCGGCACATCGACGACTTCAACCAGGCCATCAGGAACGGCAAGGTCAAGCCGCCGGAGGGGAGCGAGCGCGAGCTCACCCCGTACCCGTATCTGCTGGTCATCGTGGACGAGCTCGCCGACCTGATGATGGTGGCGCCGCGCGACGTCGAGGACGCCATCGTCCGGATCACCCAGCTGGCGCGAGCAGCCGGCATCCATCTGGTACTGGCGACACAGCGGCCATCGGTCGATGTCGTCACCGGGCTGATCAAGGCGAATGTGCCCTCGCGGCTCGCCTTCGCGACCTCCTCGCTCGCCGACAGCCGGGTCATCCTCGACCAGCCGGGCGCGGAGAAGCTGATCGGCAAGGGCGACGGCCTGTTCCTTCCGATGGGTGCGAACAAGCCCACCCGTATGCAGGGCGCCTTCGTCACCGAGGACGAGGTCGCGGTAGTCGTCCAGCACTGCAAGGATCAGATGGCCCCGGTCTTCCGGGAGGACGTCGTGGTCGGCACGAAGCAGAAGAAGGAGATCGACGAGGACATCGGCGACGACCTCGATCTGCTCTGCCAGGCCGCTGAGCTGGTGGTATCCACCCAGTTCGGGTCGACGTCGATGCTCCAGCGCAAGCTGCGCGTGGGCTTCGCGAAGGCGGGTCGGCTGATGGATCTGATGGAGTCACGGAACATCGTCGGGCCGAGCGAGGGCTCCAAGGCGCGCGATGTTCTGGTGAAGCCGGAAGAACTCGATGGAGTGCTTGCCGCCATTCGCGGGGAGTCTCACTCGTAAGGGTTTGGCGAGCAACCGTTTCCCCCGGTCGTTCGTCAAGTTGGAGGGAGGGACAGACAGATGTCCCACCATCAGGATGTCCGGCCATTCCGATGGCGTACAAAGTCCCTCGCCCGGTTGCCCCACCTTTTCGTTCCACCCATAGACTGAACCTCCAGCAGGTGGCTACACGCTCGAAAGGCGCCCCCGTGTCCATCGGCAACTCCCCCGAAGACGACCGGCCTTCAATCGAAGACGACCGGTCTTCGAACGAAGACGACCAGCCTTCGATCGGTAGTGCGCTCCAGCAAGCCCGCATCGCCGCAGGTCTGACCGTTGACGAAGTCAGTTCCTCCACCCGGGTGCGCATTCCGATCGTGCAAGCGATCGAGCAGGACGACTTCTCCCGCTGTGGCGGCGATGTCTACGCGCGCGGGCATATCCGCACGGTCGCGCGTGCCGTCGGCCTCGATCCCGAACCGCTCGTCGCGCAGTACGACGCGGACCACGGCGGACGCCCTTCGCCGACGCCTGCCGCGCCGCTCTTCGAGGCCGAGCGCATCCGTCCCGAACCGCGCCGCCCCAACTGGACGGCCGCCATGGTCGCCGCGATCGTCGCCGTGATCGGCTTTGTCGGCTTCACGCTCTTCAGCGGGGAGGACGGGGGCAAGGGCAGCAATGTGGCCGAGGGGTCGGCGTCCGAGCAGAAGCCCAGCCCGGCGGATCCCTCCACGAGCAAGCCCGTCCCACCGAAGCCCGACCCGTCGGACAGCGCCATCGCGGCGGTGCCGAAGGACAAGGTGACGGTGAAGCTCTCCGCTCTTGACGACAAGAGCTGGATCTCGGCCAAGTCGCACAACGGCAAGTTGCTCTTCGACGGGCTGCTGCTCAAGGGCGAGTCCAAGACCTTCCAGGACGACGAGCGGGTCGATCTGATCCTCGGGAACGCCGGGGCGATCGAGCTGTTCGTGAACGGCAAGAAGGTCGAGGACCAGTTCGAGGCGGGCCAGGTCGAGCGGCTGTCGTACACCAAGGGCGACCCCGAAGTCGGCTAGCCCGATGGGCTGCGGGGTCCCGGGAACCCTCGGGGCCGGGGCGTGGGTCGGGACAAAGTAGTCTTGAGCCCATGCCCGAACGCCGTACCGTCGCCCTTGTCACTCTTGGCTGCGCCCGTAACGAGGTGGACTCGGAGGAGCTCGCAGGCCGCTTGGCAGCGGACGGCTGGGAACTCGTCGAGGAAGCCGCCGACGCGGATGTCGCAGTCGTCAACACCTGTGGGTTCGTCGAGGCCGCCAAGAAGGACTCCGTCGACGCCCTTCTCGAAGCCAACGATCTCAAGGACCACGGCAAGACCCAGGCGGTGGTCGCGGTCGGCTGCATGGCCGAGCGGTACGGCAAGGAGCTGGCCGAGGCGCTCCCCGAGGCGGACGGCGTGCTCGGCTTCGACGACTACGCCGACATCTCCGACCGCCTCCAGACCATTCTGAACGGCGGCAGCCACGCCTCGCACACCCCGCGCGACCGCCGTCGACTGCTGCCGCTGAGCCCGGTCGAACGCCAGGGGGCGTCCGATGTGGCGCTGCCCGGCCACGGTGACATCACGCCCGCCCCCGAGGATCTGCCGGAGGGGGTCGCACCGGTGTCAGGGCCGCGTGCGCCCCTGCGCCGCCGCCTCGGCACCAGCCCCGTCGCCTCGGTGAAGCTTGCCTCCGGCTGCGACCGGCGCTGCTCCTTCTGCGCCATTCCTTCCTTCCGCGGCTCGTTCATCTCGCGGCGGCCCAGCGATGTGCTCGGCGAGACGCGCTGGCTGGCCGATCAGGGCGTGAAGGAGGTCATGCTGGTCTCCGAGAACAACACCTCGTACGGCAAGGACCTCGGCGACATCCGTCTTCTGGAGACGCTGCTGCCGGAGCTGGCCGAGGTCGACGGCATCGAGCGGGTGCGGGTCAGCTATCTGCAGCCGGCCGAAATGCGGCCCGGGCTGATCGACGTCCTCACCTCGACGCCGAAGATCGCTCCGTACTTCGACCTGTCCTTCCAGCACTCCGCGCCGGGTGTGTTGCGCGCGATGCGGCGCTTCGGCGACACCGAGCGGTTCCTGGAGCTGCTGCAGACCATCCGCGGCAAGGCCCCGCAGGCGGGTGTGCGGTCCAACTTCATCGTCGGCTTCCCCGGCGAGACCGAGGCGGACTTCGCGGAGCTGGAAAGCTTCCTCACCGATGCGCGCCTGGACGCCATCGGTGTCTTCGGCTACTCCGACGAGGACGGCACCGAGGCCGTCTCGTACGACAACAAGCTGGACGCCGACGTCATCGCCGAGCGTCTTGAGCATCTGTCGCGGCTCTCGGAGGAGCTGACCGCGCAGCGCGCAGAGGAGCGGCTCGGAGAGACCCTTGAGGTGCTGGTCGAGTCCGTTGACGGCGAGGACGGCGAGGACCTTGCGGTGGGCCGCGCGGCGCACCAGGCCCCCGAGACGGACGGGCAGGTGGTCTTCACCTCGAGCGAGGGGCTCGTGCCCGGTCGTATCGTCGTGGCAAAGGCCGTGGGTACGGAAGGCGTCGACCTGGTGGCCGAATGTCTTGAGGAGGCGGGCAGGTGACCGGAGTGCCGGCATCCGCGGGGGGCGGCACCGGCAGGCCCGCGCCCGGCGGCAAGCTGGGCGCTGCGGCCGTCAATCAGGCCAGCCTCTGGAACATCGCCAACATCCTCACCATGATCCGCCTGGTGCTCGTGCCCGGCTTCGTCATGCTGATGCTGCAGGACGGCGGATACGACCCTGCCTGGCGAGCCTGGGCGTGGGCGGCGTTCGCCGTCGCCATGATCACCGACATCTTCGACGGCCATCTGGCGCGTGCGTACAACCTGGTCACCGACTTCGGGAAGATCGCCGACCCGATCGCCGACAAGGCGATCATGGCTGCCGGGCTGATCTGTCTGTCGTCGCTCGGGGATCTGCCGTGGTGGGTGACCGGAGTCATTCTCTTCCGTGAGCTCGGGATCACGCTGATGCGGTTCTGGGTGATCAGGCACGGGATCATTCCGGCCAGTCGCGGCGGCAAGATGAAGACCCTCGCGCAGGGCACGGCGGTCGGGATGTACGTCCTGGCGCTGACCGGTCCGCTGGCCACCCTGCGCTTCTGGGTGATGGCGCTGGCCGTCGTGCTGACGGTGGTCACCGGCCTCGACTATGTGCGACAGGCGATCGTGCTGAGGCGCAGGGGCCTGGCCGCCGAGCGGTCGGCGGCGGCCGACGAGGCGGCGAACGACGCCGGGAACGCCGGGAGCGCCGACAGCGCAGGGAACGCGGCAAGCGCAGGGAACGCGGGCAGCGCAGGAAACGCGGGGAAAGCAGGCAGGGCGGGGAACGCAGGGAACGCGGGGAAGAAGCGGTGAAGACCGCGGCTCGGGTGCTGGCGCTGCTTGCGGAACGTGGCGAGACGCTGGCCGTCGCCGAGTCGCTGACCGGCGGCCTGGTGGCCGCCGAGCTCACTTCCGTACCTGGTGCCTCGAAATCCTTCCGCGGGTCCGTCACGGCGTACGCAACCACTCTCAAGAGGGATGTTCTCGGCGTCGACGGGACTCTCCTGGCGGAGCGCGGCGCTGTGGATCCCGAGGTCGCACGGCAGATGGCAGCCGGGGTACGGGAGGCGATGGGCGCCGGCTGGGGCATCGCGACCACGGGTGTGGCCGGGCCGGAACCACAGGACGGGCAGCCCGTCGGGACGGTCTTTCTGGCCGTCGCTGGGCCGGGCGGCGCCGGGAAAGTGGCCGCGTTGCGGTTGAACGGCGACCGGGCGGAAATCCGTAGAGAGAGTGTACGGAGCGTGTTGGAGCTGCTCTCCGGCGAACTGCACGAATATGCGCGGACACAGGATACGGAACAGAACGGGGGGACTTGATGTTTGCAGCCCTGAGTGAACACGACATCGCTCCCCGCACGGCCGCGGCACGAGGCGGTACGGTGGGGCGTGAAGGATGCGGCTACGCGGTCCGAGGAGGGAGCCACCGATGATTCTGCTCCGTCGCCTGCTTGGTGACGTGCTGCGTCGGCAGCGCCAGCGCCAGGGCCGTACTCTGCGCGAAGTCTCCTCGTCCGCCCGAGTATCGCTCGGCTATCTCTCCGAGGTGGAGCGGGGGCAGAAGGAGGCCTCCTCCGAGCTGCTCTCCGCGATCTGCGACGCGCTTGACGTACGGATGTCCGAGCTCATGCGAGAAGTGAGCGACGAGCTGTCGTTGGCCGAGCTGGCCGAGTCGGCAGCGGCGAGTGAGCCGGTGCCTGCGCCAGTACGCCCGATGCTCAATTCCGTCTCTGTGACGTCGGTGGCTGGTGTGCCGTCGGAGCGGGTGACGATCAAGGCGCCTGCGGAGGCGGTCGACGTCGTCGCCGCCTGATCCGTACGGCTCTGCACGGCTTGTTTGGAGCTGAGCCCCGGTCTGCTGCCCCTGTGGGGCGCGGGCCGGGGCTTTCGCTTTTTCGGTGAATGCCCGGTTTGGGGTACCTGTGCCATGGTGGACGGGTATCTGCGAACCGAGTGGAGGACATCGATGTCTGTCGTGAAGAGCCCTCTGTCCGAGGCGGACCTCAAGACGGTCGGCGATGCGCTGAGGGGCGCGCTGGTCGATCTGGTGGATCTCTCGCTGGTGGCGAAGCAGGTCCACTGGAATGTCGTCGGGCCCCGCTTCCGGTCCGTGCATCTCCAGCTCGACGAGGTCGTGGACACGGCGCGGAAGCACTCCGACACGGTGGCCGAGCGTGCGTCGGCGATCGGGGTGACGCCCGACGGCCGGGCCGCGACGGTGGCGGCGCAGAGCGTCATCGGGGCGGTGCCGGCGGGCTGGATCAAGGACGTGGAGGCCGTGCAGACCCTGGTGGACGCGCTCGGCGTGGTGGTCGGGCGGATGCGGGAGCGGATCGTGGCGACCGGGGATCCGGATCCGGTGAGCCAGGATGTGCTGATCGGGCTCACGGCGGACCTCGAGAAGCATGCGTGGATGTTCCAGGCGGAGAGCCCGTAGGCGTCGGCGCCGCGGCCCCGGCCCGTGGCCGGGGGCGCGGCTGCCCATGCGACGTCGTCCGCGGCCCGGCCTGCGGGTCGCGGCTCCTCGTCGCAATCTGGAGTGAGGTGACCGGTGCCCCGCGCGCCGGGTGTGCATCCGGTGCGCCCTCCCGTTGGGCGATCGCGCCGGTCTAGCGTGGGCCGGAGGAGGCAGCCATGGCAGTGCGCGGTACAGCCCTCGTGCCGGTGGTCGGTCTCGGGCTCGTGGCCGGCGGGCTGTGGTGGTGGGCCGTGCTGCGGCTGGTGCTGATGCCGCAGCAGGCGGGGCTCGTCGAGGGGGCGGTGGCGGCAGGCGGGTGGGGGCTCAGTCTGCTGCCGGTGCATGTGACGGCGTCCCGTGGGGGCACCCGCGGTGGGATCACCACGGCATTGCGACGCCGCCGTTCGGGCGGAGGATCTGGCCCGTCGTGAAGGCGGACGCGTCGGACGCCAGGTGAAGGACGGTATGGGCGATGTCCTCGGGCTCGCCTACCCGGCGGAGTGGGGAGATCCGGACCATCGCCGCCTCGGCCTGGTGCTGGAGGGTCGAGTTGTGGCGGTCGGTCATGGGGGTGCGGATCCAGCCGGGGGCGACGGCGTTGACGCGGATGGAGTGCGGGCCGAGTTCGGTCGCGAGGGTCTTGGTGAGTTGGACGACTGCCGCCTTGGCCGCGCTGTAGCAGAGCAGACCGGCACTCGCGGCGTCCACGGCGCCGGAGGCCATGGTGACGATGGAGCCGGGGGTGCCTGCGGCGATCATGGCGCGGGCCGACTCCTGGCAGGCGTACAGGATCCCCTTGAAGTTGACCGCGAGGACGCGGTCGAGGTCCTCGTCCTTCGTCTCCAGGACGGGGCTGTTGTGCATGATTCCGGCGATGGCGGCCAGGATGTCGAGTCGGCCGGTTCTCTCGATGTGCTCGATCGCGGCCTTGAGTTGGGCGCGGTCGGTGACATCGAGGGGGTGGGTGTGCGCCGTGCCGCCGGCGTCGGCGATCTGGGTGCGTGTCTCGGTCAGGCCCTTCTCGTCGATGTCGGCGCAGTGGACGGTGGCTCCCGCCTCGGCGAGGAAGGCGGCCGAGGCGCGCCCTATGCCGCCGGCCGCGCCGGTGACGAACGCAGTGCGGCCGGTGAGGTCGTACGCCTTGAGGGGCATGCGGGGACGGTACGACTGGATCTGACGGGTCGTCAACTAGTGGGTCCGGATTGGCAGCGCGGGCACCAGTAGGTGGGGCGTTCGCGGCTGCCGTCGCCCTGGTCGGCCTTACGGATCGGGGTGCCGCAGCGCAGGCACGGCAGGCCCTCGCGGCCGTAGACATGCAGGCGCGGGCTGCGGATGCTGCCTGGGGTTCCGGGGGCGCCTGGGGTTCCGGTGGCACCTGCGGTTCCGGTGGTGCCGGGGGCGCGGTGGTTGCTGGTCGTGGTGCGGTCGAAGCGGTTCTTGTTCGCCTCGAGGAGCCGGTGGGCGGTGACGACGAGCCGCTGAGGGGTGTCGGCGGGCAGCTCGCCGACGGGCAGCCAGGGCGTCACCCGGGCGAGGAAGGCCAGCTCCGACTTGTAGACATTGCCGATGCCGGCGAGGTTGCGCTGGTCGAGCAGGGCCTCGCCGAGGGGGCGGGACGGATCGGTGAGGAGGTTCGCGACGGCGGTGTCCGCATCCCAGTCGGGGCCCAGCAGGTCCGGGCCGAGATGGCCCACGGCCTTGGCCTCGTCGGTGGTGCGCAGCAGCTCCAGGACGGGGAGACGGTAGCCGACGGCGGTGTGGCCGGCGTTGCCGAGGATCGCGCGGATCTGGTGCGCGGGGCCGCCGCGCCAGCGCTCGCCGGATCCGTACACCCGCCAGGAGCCGTCCATACGGAGATGGGAGTGGAGGGTGAGGCCGCCCTCGATGCGGGTGAGCAGGTGCTTGCCGCGCGGCGTGACGTCCAGGACGGTCCGGCCGGTGAGGTCGGCGGTTGCGAAGCGCGGGACGCGCAAGTCGGACCGGGTGAGGACCTGCCCGGCGAGGGCGGTGTGCAGGCGCTGGGCGGTCAGCCAGACGGTGTCTCCTTCGGGCATGGATCCATGATGCGGGACGGGGAGGGTGAGGGGTGGGGGAGCAGTCGTCAGGGGCGCAGCCGTAGGCCTCTGGGGGTGGCGTGGAAGCCCGCCGTCTCCAGGGCGCGGGCCAGTGGTGAGGTGAGCGCCGGTATGCCGTTGGCGCGCTCGACGGTGACCGTGCCGAGCGCGCCCGCCCGGGCCGCGTGCGCCAGCGCCTCGGCCGCCGCATGGAGCGCGGCGGAGTCCGGATCGGTCGCCCAGGCCAGCAGAGTCTTGCCGCCGCGCTCCATGTACAGCGTGAGCTCGCCGTCGACCAGGACTACCAGAGAGCCCGCTTTCCGGCCGGGCTTGTGGCCGGCGCCGGTCGGCGGCTCGGGCCAGGGCAACGCCGCGCCGTAGGCATTGGCGGGGTCGGCGGCGGCCAGCACCACGGCCTGCGGGGCCGTCTGCCCGTCGGACCGTTCTCTCGCCGTGGCGGCCGCACGGAGGCGGTCGACCGCGCCGTCCATCGCGAACTGCGCCGCGCCCAGCCCCTCCACCACATAGCCGCGCCGCGCCTGACCGCTGTCCTCGAAGGCGGAGAGGATGCGGTACGTGGCCGAGAAGCCGCCCTCCACGCCCTCGGCCGCCACCGCGCCCCGGGTCACCACGCCATGACGGTCCAGCAGGGTGCGGGCGAGGGCGTGCGCGCGGTGGGTCGGGTCGGGCTCGGCGGTCGGCAGCAGTGACCAGCGCCCGCTCACCGTCGGCGGGCCGGTACGGGAAGCGGGACGGGCGGCCGCCGTAAGGCTGCCGTACCGCCCGCGCGGCACCGTCCGTTTGGCGCGATGGGCCGTCGACCCTGCGGTCCGGCCCGAGCCGAGCAGCGAACGCAGCGGCGCCAGCGTGTCGTTGGTGAGCCGACCGGACCAGGCCAGGTCCCAGACGACGTCGGCCAGTTGGGGATCGGTGGCGTCGGGGTGGGTGGTGGCCCTGACCTGGTCGGTGATCTGACGGAAGAACAGGCCGTAGCCGGGGGACAGGGCACTGAGCACGGACTCGTGGAGCGCGGTGAGCTCCAGCGGATGGGGCTGCGGCAGGAGCAGGGGCGCGGCGTCGGCGAGATAGAGGGAGATCCAGCCGTCCTTGCCGGGCAGCGAGCCCGCCCCGGCCCAGACGACCTCGCCCGTCGTGGTCAGTTCGTCCAGGAGACCGGGGGTGTACCCGGCGACGCGGGACGGGAGGATCAGCTTCTCGAGGGCGGAGGCCGGGACCGCGGCCCCCTGGAGCTGCTCGACCGCGCGGGCAAGGCCGTCGATGCCGCGCAGGCTGTTGCTGCCCATGTGCTGCCACTTCGGGAGGAACGTCGCGAGCGCGGCGGGCGGGACCGGCTCCAGCTCATGGCGCAGCGCGGCCAGCGAGCGTCGGCGCAGCCGGCGCAGGACGGTGGCGTCGCACCATTCCTGGCCGATGCCGGAGGGGTGGAACTCGCCCTGTACGACCCGCCCGCTCGCCGCGAGCCGCTGCAGAGCCCCTTCTGTGACGGCCACGCCGAGGCCGAAGCGCGCCGCCGCCTGGGTCGAGGTGAACGGCCCGTGCGTACGCGCGAACCGGGCGAGGAGGTCGCCGAGCGGGTCCTTGACCGGCTCGGTGAATGCTTCCGGCACGCCCACCGGGAGCGCCGTGCCCAGTGCGTCGCGCAGTCGGCCCGCGTCCTCGACCGCAGCCCAGTGGTCCGCGCCCGCGACCCTGACCCGGATGGCGCGGCGCGATGCGGCCAGGTCCCCCGGCCACCCCGGGTCGCCGCCGCGCTCGGCCAACTCGGCGTCGGTCAACGGGCCGAGGACCCGCAGCAAGTCCGCAACACCCTCCACGTCCTTGATCCGGCGATCCTCCGTGAGCCATTGCAGCTCCCGCTCCAGCTCGGTCAGCACCTCGGGGTCGAGCAGCTCGCGCAGCTCGGCCTGGCCGAGCAGCTCGGCCAGCAGCCGGGAGTCGAGGGAGAGGGCCGCGGCGCGCCGCTCGGCAAGGGGCGAGTCCCCCTCGTACAGGAACTGCGCCACATAGCCGAAGAGCAGCGAGCGGGCGAAGGGCGAGGGCTCGGGCGTGGTGACCTCGACCAGCCTGACCCTGCGGGACTCGATGTCGCCCATCAGCTCCGTGAGCCCCGGGACGTCGAACACGTCCTGGAGGCACTCGCGGACCGCTTCGAGGACGATCGGGAAGGACCCGAACTCGCTCGCCACCTGGAGCAGTTGGGCCGCACGCTGACGCTGCTGCCACAGTGGAGTGCGCTTGCCGGGAGTGCGCCGGGGCAGCAGCAGCGCACGCGCGGCGCACTCCCGGAACCGGGAGGCGAACAGCGCGGAGCCGCCCACCTGGTCCGTGACGATCTGATTGATTTCACCCTTGTCGAAGACCGCGTCCGCGGCGCCGACCGGGGCCTGCTCGCTGTCGAACGTCGTGTCGAGGTGGACCGGGTCCTGGTCGAGCAGGTCCAGGCCCATCAGATCGGCGTCGGGCAGGCGCAGCACGATGCCGTCGTCGGCGTGCATGACCTGCGCGTCCATGCCGTACCGTTCGCCGAGCCGGGCGCCGAGCGCCAGCGCCCAGGGGGCGTGCACCTGGGCGCCGAACGGGGAGTGGATGACGACCCGCCAGTCGCCCAGCTCGTCCCGGAAACGCTCGACGAGAATCGTCCGGTCGTCGGGGACATGGCCGCACGCACGGCGCTGCTCATCCAGATAGCCGAGGACATTGTCGGCAGCCCAGGCGTCCAGGCCGGCAGCCAGCAGGCGCAGCCGGGCGTCCTCGGTGCTCAGGCCGCCGACCTCCCGCAGGAACGCGCCCACCGCGCGGCCCAGTTCGAGCGGGCGGCCCAGCTGGTCGCCCTTCCAGAACGGGAGCCGGCCCGGCACCCCGGGGGCGGGCGAGACCAGCACCCGGTCGCGGGTGATGTCCTCGATACGCCAGGAGGTGGTGCCGAGCGTGAAGACATCGCCCACCCGCGACTCGTACACCATCTCCTCGTCCAGCTCGCCGACCCGGCCGCCGCCCTTCTTGGGATCCGCCCCCGCCAGGAACACCCCGAACAGCCCGCGGTCGGGGATGGTGCCGCCGGAGGTGACCGCGAGGCGCTGCGCCCCCGGCCGGCCGGTGACCGTACCGGCGACGCGGTCCCACACCACGCGCGGACGCAACTCGGCGAAGGCATCGGAGGGATAGCGCCCGGCGAGCATGTCCAGGACGGCGGTGAAGGCCGACTCGGGGAGCGAGGCGAAGGGCGCGGCCCGGCGCGACAGCGCCAGCAGATCGTCGACCTGCCAAGTGTCGAGGGCGACCATGGCAACCAGCTGCTGGGCCAGCACGTCCAGGGGGTTGGACGGGATACGCAGCGCTTCGATCGAGCCGCTGCGCATCCGCTCGGTGACCACTGCCGCCTGCACGAGATCGCCGCGGTACTTGGGAAAGACGACACCTGTGGAGACCGCGCCCACCTGGTGTCCCGCGCGGCCGACCCGCTGCAGACCGGAGGCGACCGACGGCGGTGACTCGACCTGGACCACCAGATCCACCGCGCCCATGTCGATGCCCAGCTCCAGGCTGGAGGTGGCGACGACGGCCGGCAGCCGGCCCGCTTTGAGGTCCTCCTCGACCAGGGCTCGCTGTTCCTTGGAGACCGAGCCGTGGTGTGCGCGGGCGAGGAGGGCCGGTGCGCCCCGAGCGGCCCCGGACTGCGCCATGATCTCGGCCGGTGGCGCCCCTTCGGGCATCGCCTGGCCGGTGGCACGCTCGTACGCGATCTCGTTGAGGCGGTTGCACAGCCGCTCGGCGAGCCGGCGGGAGTTGGCGAAGACGATCGTCGAGCGGTGCGCCTGGACGAGGTCGGCGATCTTCTCCTCGACATGCGGCCAGATCGACGGCTTCTCTCCGCCGTCCGATTCGGAGGCGGGGGAGCCGCCCAATTCGCCCAGATCCTCCACCGGTACGACCACTGACAGGTCGAACTCCTTGCCCGAGGGCGGCTGGACGATCTCCACCTTGCGCTGCGGCGACAGATAGCGGGCCACCTCGTCCACCGGCCGCACCGTCGCCGACAGGCCGATACGCCGGGCAGGACGCGGCAGCAGCTCGTCCAGGCGCTCCAGCGATACGGCCAGATGCGCGCCCCGCTTCGTCCCCGCGACGGCGTGCACCTCGTCCAGGATCACCGTCTCGATGCCCGCCAGCGCGTCGCGGGTCGCAGAGGTGAGCATCAGGAACAGCGACTCTGGTGTCGTGATGAGGATGTCCGGCGGCTTGGTGGCCAGGGAGCGCCGCTCGGCGGCCGGGGTGTCGCCCGAGCGGATGCCGACCCGCACTTCCGGCTCAGGCAGCCCGAGCCGCACCGACTCCTGCCGGATTCCGGTGAGCGGGCTGCGGAGGTTGCGCTCCACGTCGACAGCGAGGGCCTTGAGCGGAGACACGTACAGCACGCGGCAGCGCATTTTCGGGTCCGCGGGCGGTGGGGCGGACGCCAGCCGGTCCAGCGCGGCGAGGAACGCGGCCAGGGTCTTGCCGGAGCCGGTGGGGGCCACGACCAGCACGTCCGAGCCCTCCCCGATGGCCTGCCAGGCCCCCTCCTGCGCGGCGGTGGGCGCGCTGAAGGCTCCCGTGAACCAGCTCCGGGTCGCGGGAGAGAAGGAGTCGAGCGCTGTCCTGGCCATGCCCCCCATCGTGCACCGCGCCACTGACAATCGCCCGGACCTGGGGAAATCTCCGTTCCGGCTCCGACGGTCGTGACGCAGAATGGAGCCATGGCAGCACGGGAGCAGGCGCGGTACTGGCAGTACCCCGAGCTGCCCGGCGTCGATCTCCTGCACGCCCACTACATACGCAAGACGTTCGCCCGGCACACGCACGAGACGTTCGTGTTCGCCGCGATCACCGAGGGCGTCGAGGCGTTCCATTACCGCAACGACCTGGTGCAGGCAGGGCCCGGGCAGATCGCGCTGGTGAACCCCGACACCTCGCACACCGGGCACGCGGGCGTCCCCGAGGGATGGACCTATCGCACGCTCTATCCGGCCGCCGAGCTGATCGACTCGATCGCCGCCGACACCATCGCGCTGCGCGGATCGGTGGGCTTCACCAGCCCCGTCGTGGACGATCCGTACGCCGCCCGGCTCGTCGTCGAAGTGCACAGAGCGGCCGAGGAAGGCAACGCTCTGGCGGCCGACAGCCTGCTGAGGCTGGTCACGGCGCGGATGCTGCGCAGCCACGGGGGCCGGCTGCCGGTGCTCCAGCCGCGCACGGCCGGGGCGCGCAACGCAGCCCGCGCGCGGGCGCTGCTGGAGGAGCGGCTGGCCGAGCCGCCTTCCCTGGAGGGGCTTGCGAAGGAGCTCGGCACGAGCCCCTTCGCGTTGCTGCGCGCCTTCAAGGCGGCGTACGGCATGCCGCCGCACACCTGGCTCACCGATGCGCGCGTGCGGCGCGCCCGCCACCTTCTGGACGCCGGGACCGCGCCCGCCGATGCGGCCGTCGCGGTCGGTTTCACCGACCAGCCGCATCTGAACCGGCACTTCACGCGGATCGTCGGCGTCCCGCCCGGCGCGTACCGCAGGGAGCGCGCAAGAACGTACAAGACCGCCGGTGAGCGCTCCGCATAGCGTCCACGGCGTGGCAGAACAGACAGCTCATCCAGAGTCCCGCCCGCAGACTCCCTCAAGGACATCCGCAGAGATACGCACAGCCGCCGCTGAGCGGGTGCCCGCCAAGCCGGATTCGGCGGTCGTGCGCGACGCGCTCGGCGTCGGCATCGCCGTCGGCCTGTCCGGGTTCGCCTTCGGCGTGACCTCCGCCGGCGCAGGTCTCAGCCTCTTGCAGACCTGCGCGCTCAGCCTGTTGGTCTTCACCGGAGCCTCGCAGTTCGCGCTGGTCGGCGCGCTCGCGGCCGGCGGCAACCCCTTCGCCGCCGCGGCAGGCGCCTTCTTCCTCGGCGTACGCAACGCCTTCTACGGGCTGCGGCTGTCGCAGCTGCTCGCACTGCCGCGCTTCGTACGCCCCCTCGCCGCGCACTGGGTCATCGACGAGACCACGGCCGTAGCCCTCGCCCAGCCCACGCGGCGCGCAGCGCGCCTCGGCTTCACCGTCACCGGGCTGACGCTCTACGTCCTGTGGAACCTGACCACGCTCGGCGGGGTGCTGGGCGCCGAGGCTCTCGGCGACACCGACGCGTGGGGTCTGGACGCCGCAGGCCCCGCCGTCTTCCTCGCGCTCCTCGCGCCGATGCTCCGTACGACGACCGAGCGAGCAGTCGCCGGGCTCGCCGTGGTGCTGGGGCTCGCCTTCCTGCCGGTGCTGCCCGCCGGGGTGCCGGTGCTGGTGGCCGCGCTCGCCGCGCCCGCCGTCCTGTGGTTCAAGGGACGCTCGATCGCCCGCGGCAGCAATGCGGACCGGACGAAGGCTACGAAGGCAGACCGTGCGAAGGGTGAAGACCGTACGAAGGGTGAGGACCGTTGAGCATCTGGATCGCGATCGCGGCGACCGCCGTCGGCTGCTACCTCGTCAAACTGGCCGGCCTGCTGGTACCGGCCAACGCCCTTGAACGCCCGCTCGTCCAGCGGCTCGCTGCGCTCCTGCCCGTCGCCCTGCTGGCCGCGCTCACCGCGCAGCAGACGTTCAGCACGGACAGCTCCCTCGTCCTCGACGCACGGGCGGCAGGACTTGGGGCAGCAGCTCTCGCGCTGGTGCTGCGCGCCCCCTTCCTGGTGGTCGTCGGGGCCGCGGTGGCAGTCACGGCGGGCGTGCGCGCGCTCGGCGGCTGAGCCCGGGGACAGGCCGAGGACTGTCGGGGACTGGCGGACTGTCGGGGACAGCCGGGTACAGACCGGGCGCCTCAGGCGATCGCGCGGCCGTGCGCCCGTAGCGTACGCAGCGCCTCGACGGTCACGATCGGCCGAGCCTCCAGGGCTGTGCCGGGCGCCCATTGCCGCCAGTTGACCGGCCAGCCGCCGTCCTCACGCTGCTCGCCGGCGAGATGCTCCAGCGAGCGCGCCATCTCCTCGTCGGTGAACCAGCGGCGGGCGAGTGACTGGGGCGTACGGGCGTAGTCGTACGGGAAGTGGCGCTCGCCCGCCGCATAGCCGGGGGCGAGCGGGTACTCCTCGAGCCGGTCCGGGTCGAGGACCGCCAGGCCATGCTCGCGCACCAGTCGCCCGAGCCGGTCCGCGGCGGCCTCGGCGCGCGAGCGGTCCGGGGCCCCGTCCAGGAAGGCGACCGCGGCCTCGACCTCGTACGGATGGGACTTCTCGAGCCCTTCGACGGCGGCCCAGCAGAAGTCCGTGGCTCTGAACAGCCAGGCGTGCCACACCTGATTGCGGTGCAGCAGCCCGACCACCGGGCCCGTCGCGAGCAGCTCGCTGGGAGGGTCGTCGACGATCGGGATGAACGGCGCTGACGGATAGCCGCGCTGTGAGGGGTGGATCGCGGGCAGCGCCCCGTCGTGCGTCGACACCTCGGTGAAGTAGCGGCACATCCGCTCCACCCGCAGTCCGCCGCAGCGGCCGATGGAATCGAGAACGCGCAGGGCGTGCGCCGTGTGCAGCGGCTGGCTGACCGGGCCGCGAAGATCGGGTTCGAGGGCGTGGCCGTAGCCGCCGTCCTCATTGACGTACGCGGCCAGGGCGGTCTCGACGGTTTCCGAGCCGCCGCCCAGGAAGTGGTACTCGAACCGCCGCTGCTCCAGAACCCGGGCCGTCAGCCAGATGAACTGCTCGGCGCGGGCGAGGGGTGACGCGTGCGAGGGCGAGGGGGTTGCTCCGGTTCCAGCCATGCTTCGACCGTAGGGTGGAAAGGGCTTTCGGCGAGCGGGAGGGACAAGGCTGCACCCCAGGGGCGGGATACTGACGTCATGCGGTTGACGATTTTCTGGGAGCGGATGGCGGACCACTTCGGTCAGGCCTACGCCGACTCCTTCGCGCGCGACCATGTGATGGCCGAGCTGGGTGGCCGTACGGTGCATGAGGCGCTGGCCGCCGGCTGGGAGGCGAAGGACGTATGGCGCGGGGTCTGCGCCGCCGTGGGCGTCCCGGCCGACAAACAGTGAGACCGGTGGGCGACACTGGATCTCGTGGCCGAGACTGACAAGACCGAGCAGGAAACACCCGCTCAGGGCGTGACCCCGCCGAACGCCCCGCCTTCCGCACCGGTGGCCGGATCCCTCGGCCCGGCCCGCATGCCCCGCTGGCTGCCGCGCGCCATGGTGCTCGGGCTGGCTCTGTACGCCTGCTTCCAGCTCGGCAGCTGGGCCTTCCACCAGCTCATCGGGCTGCTGATCAATATCCTGATCGCCTTCTTCCTGGCGCTGGCGATCGAACCGGCGGTGGGCAGGATGGCGGCCCGTGGCATGCGTCGCGGCCTCGCCACCTTCATCGTCTTCCTGGGCGTGATCGCCTTTGGCGTCGGCTTCGTCGTCCTCCTCGGCTCGATGCTGGCGAGCCAGATCGTCGACATGGTCGAGGACTTTCCCAAGTACCTGGACTCGGTGATCCGCTGGATCAACAGCACCTTCAACACCGAACTCTCGCGGGTGGAGGTCCAGGACAGCCTGCTGCGCTCGGACTGGCTGCGGAGGTACGTCCAGAACAGCGCGAGCGGGGTCCTGGACATCTCCACCACCGTGCTCGGCGGACTGTTCAAACTGCTGACGATCTTCCTGTTCTCGTTCTACTTCGCCGCCGACGGGCCCCGGCTGCGCCGCACGCTCTGCTCCGTACTGCCGCCGGCCAAGCAGGCCGAGGTGCTGCGCGCCTGGGAGATCGCCGTCGACAAGACGGGCGGCTACCTCTACTCGCGCGGACTGATGGCACTGATCTCCGGCGTCGCGCACTACATCCTGCTGGAGATCCTGGGCGTCCCCTACGCCCCGGCGCTCGCTGTCTGGGTCGGTCTGGTCTCGCAGTTCATCCCGACCATCGGCACGTATCTGGCGGGCGCGCTGCCGATGCTGATCGCCTTCACCGTCGATCCCTGGTACGCGCTGTGGGTGCTCGGATTCGTCGTGGTCTACCAGCAGTTCGAGAACTATGTGCTGCAGCCCAAGCTCACGTCCAAGACGGTCGACATTCACCCCGCGGTGGCCTTCGGCTCGGTCGTCGCGGGCACGGCGCTGCTGGGGCCGGTCGGCGCGTTGATCGCGATCCCGGCGATCGCCACGCTCCAGGCGTTCCTCGGCGCGTATGTGAAGCGGTACGCCGTGACCGACGACCCGCGCGTCCACGGCCACCGGCTGCGCGACGGGGGCAAGGCGCTCGCGCGGCTGCGCGACGTGTTCCGAGCGAAACGGGACGAGGCGCCGCCCCCGGGGGACAGCGCCTGAGATGGCGGGGCGGAGTTCCGGCACCCGGTTGTGACGGAGCGCTGTAGTTGACGGGCCTCGCCAACTACAGCGCTCAGAACTCGGCTTGCTCGTCGGTCCTCGGGGGAGCGGTTCCCTTCGGCCGACGCACGAGCGTCAGTGAGCCGGAACCAGCTTGGGGTTCGGGCCGTGGCTGTTCTCGTGCGGCTTGCCTTCACTGGCCAGGAACACCAGCAGGATGATCGCGCCCACGAACGGGACCAGCGCGATGAGCAGCCACCAGCCCGACCGGTCGGTGTCGTGCAGTCGACGGACTGCGACACCGAGGCTGGGAAGGAACACGGCGAGGCTGTAGATCGACGCGATGACAGGGCTCGTGCCGGCGACAGTGTCGATGATCGTCAGCACGATGCTGACGATCACGCTGAACAGGATGAACATCCAGTACTCCTGGCGGCGTGCCCGCCCGCTGAATACCGCATATTTCTTGAGTACGTCCACATACCAGTGCACTGCGTCCCCCCAAAGGATCGCGATTTGGGCCCGTCCTCATGGACCGGCCGAGCAGAACCTATGTGGCTTGAAGTGTGCGGGTCAAACCGTTACCTAAGGACGGTCGGTGCCGGGCTGAGCGGTGCGCTTGACACCAAAATCGAACATCCATTCTCATTGGATTCCGGCCTCGGTTTCCGGGAGTTATCCACAGGCTGGATGGACGTCGGGGCCCATTGTCAGTGGCAGGGGTTAGCGTCTTTCACGTGAAGCGATCGACTCAAGCAAATCGGGTGGAACCCATGGCAGGAACCGACCGCGAGAAGGCGCTGGACGCCGCGCTCGCACAGATTGAACGGCAATTCGGCAAGGGCGCGGTGATGCGCCTGGGCGAGCGGCCGAACGAGCCCATCGAGGTCATCCCCACCGGGTCGACCGCGCTCGACGTCGCGCTCGGCGTCGGCGGCCTGCCGCGCGGCCGTGTCGTGGAGGTGTACGGACCGGAGTCCTCCGGTAAGACGACCCTCACGCTGCACGCCGTGGCGAATGCACAGAAGCTCGGCGGCTCGGTGGCGTTCATCGACGCCGAGCACGCCCTCGACCCCGAGTATGCGAAGAAGCTCGGGGTCGACATCGACAACCTGATCCTGTCCCAGCCGGACAACGGCGAGCAGGCGCTCGAGATCGTCGACATGCTCGTCCGCTCCGGCGCCCTCGACCTGATCGTCATCGACTCCGTCGCCGCCCTGGTGCCGCGAGCGGAGATCGAGGGCGAGATGGGCGACTCGCACGTCGGTCTGCAGGCGCGGCTGATGAGCCAGGCGCTCCGGAAGATCACGAGCGCGCTGAACCAGTCCAAGACCACAGCCATCTTCATCAACCAGCTTCGCGAGAAGATCGGCGTGATGTTCGGCTCGCCGGAGACCACGACCGGTGGCCGTGCGCTGAAGTTCTACGCCTCGGTGCGGCTCGACATCCGCCGTATCGAGACCCTGAAGGACGGCACCGACGCGGTCGGCAACCGCACCCGCGTCAAGGTCGTCAAGAACAAGGTCGCGCCGCCCTTCAAGCAGGCCGAGTTCGACATCCTCTACGGCCACGGCATCAGCCGAGAGGGCGGCCTCATCGACATGGGCGTGGAGAACGGCTTCGTGCGCAAGGCGGGCGCCTGGTACACCTACGAGGGCGACCAGCTGGGCCAGGGCAAGGAGAATGCCCGTAACTTCCTGAAGGACAACCCCGATCTCGCCAATGAGATCGAGAAGAAGATCTTGGAGAAGCTGGGCGTCGGCGTGAAGCCGGAGGCCTCCCTGGCGGCCGAGCCGGGCGTGGACGCAGCCGGTGCGGCGGCTCCGGCCGAGGACGCGGCGAAGTCGGCGCCCGCGCCCGCGTCCAAGGCCAAGGCGGCCAAGACGGCGGCGGCCAAGGGCTAGCACATGGCCGGGCGAACCGAATGGCCGGGCGACAGCGCCGACTCGTCGAGGTCCGAGAAGGAGCTGTCGCCCCAGGATCCGACCGAGCGGGCGCGGGCGATCTGCCTGCGGCTGCTCACCGGCACCCCGCGCACCCGCAAGCAGCTCGCGGACGCGCTGCACAAGCGTGAGATCCCCTCGGAGGTGGCCGAGGAGGTCCTCTCCCGCTTCGAGGACGTGGGGCTCATCAACGACGCGGCCTTCGCGGACGCATGGGTGGAGTCCCGGCACCACGGCCGGGGCCTCGCCCGGCGGGCGCTCGCGCGGGAACTGCGCACGAAGGGCGTGGACTCCGCCCTGATCGACGAGGCGGTCGGGCAGCTCGACTCCGAGCAGGAGGAGGAGACAGCCCGCGAGCTGGTCGCACGCAAACTCCGCTCGACCCGCGGCCTGGACCGCGACCGCCGTCTGCGTCGTCTGGCGGGAATGCTCGCCAGGAAGGGCTACCCCGAGGGCCTGGCCCTCAGGGTGGTCAAGCGCGCGCTCGAGGAAGAGGGCGAGGACACGGAGGACCTGCACGAGGACGGTGGCTTCTAGCCCTCGCCCGGGCCCGCCGTGCGAGGCCGCCCGGCTGCTGGGCAGCCGCCCGCAGCTCGCGCCGCATTGAGAGCCCGCGCGGCTGCGCATAGCCCCGGCCGCGCCGCTCCGGCGGCCTCGGGATGCCGGGCCGTCTCGCGCCGCCCCCGCCGTGTCCGCGCTCAGGGCGCGTCGCGGACTACCGTTGCACCGGCAGTCCCGCCGTCCTCCAGGCCTGGAAGCCCCCCACGAGGTCCGTCGCGCGGTGCAGGCCCAACTGCCGTAGGGACACCGCCGCCAGCGACGATGCGTAGCCCTCGTTGCAGATCACCACGACCCGCAGATCGTGGCTGACCGCCTCCGGTGCGCGGTGGCTGCCCTGGGGGTCCAGTCGCCACTCCAGCTCGTTGCGCTCCACGACCAGCGCACCCGGAATCAGGCCGTCCCGCTCGCGCAGCGCCGCGTACCGGATGTCCACCAGCAGCGCGCCGGCCCCGGCCGCCTCGAAGGCATCCTTCGGCTCGACCCGGTCCAGGTCCTCCCGTACCCGCTCCAGGAGCTCGTCGATCCCCACCCTCACCGCGCTCACTGCCAGTCCTCCGGACGCTCGACCTGCTCAAGACGGAGCACCGCGCCGGACCGGCTGAAGCGCCGGATCAGCGGCAGCGGCGGATAGTACGCATGGACCGAGACGGCATGCTCGGCGGCCGACTCGTTCAGCACTTCGTGCACATGGTGCTTCCCGAAGGCCCGGCCCTGGCCTGCCCCCAACTGCCGCTCGCGGTCGACCCCTTCGTTCAGTTCCAGGGTCTTCCAGCCGCTCGCGGGGAGCCGTACGTCGAGGGAGTACTCCTTCAACTCGCCTGCGGCCGTGGCGAACGCGCCGAACGACTCGGCGTGGTCGTGCCAGCCGGTGCCCGTGCCCGGCGGCCAGGCGATCAGCCAGGCCTCACTGCCGCCGGGCCCCTCGAGCCGTACCCACGTACGGCCCTCGGGATCGAGCGGGAGCGAGGCGATGAGGCCCTTGTCGGCGGCGGAGCGCCGCACGAAGTCGAGCAGCTCGGCGGCGGTCGGCGACGAGGCTTGCGTACGCGACGACGCTTCCGCACGCGCGGAGGCAGCAGTGACCGGGGTGGAGACAGGCTGGGACACGGAAACCGTCCTGGAAGTTCGCTGGAGGGCGCGCGGGCCCATCAGGCCACGGCACGAAGGAAAGGCGAATTCAGCAGGACGGGCGACACACGCAGCCCGCATAGCGGACGAGGTCCATATGGACCCTCCGCCACAGGCGCACATCGGTGTCGGTCACGTTCCGGAGTACACCATGTGGGCCATCGAGGGTCAATTGATGTCCGCGGTACGGTCACTGCGCGCCGCTGAGGGGGCACCGCCGCGCACAGCGTCCGCAGCCGAGTACAGCTCCGCAGGCCGCACTCCTGCAAACGAGGCGACCAGGTGCCCGTCGGGCCGCACCAGCAGCACTGTGTGCGCCGAAGCGCCCGGGTAGCTCTCCGTCACCAGCAGCTCAGCCCGCACCGGCAGCGCGGTGACCGCCGCGGCCAGCCGCGGCATCACGCCCGCGCTCACCCAGTGCCGCCTGTCCCACACCCCCGTACCCGGCGCGACCAGCAAAACCAGCAGCTGTCCTCGCCCCAGCCGGTCGCGCAGCCGCGCGCTGGTGCCGTCCGGCGCGGTCACCCGTACATCCGCGACCGGAGCGCCCGCCTCCGTGCCCACGAAGGTCTGCGAAGGGGCGTATTCGGGTGCGAGAGGGGAGTGCCTATAAACGGGGGGCGCGCCCAGGGGGCCGTGCCCCAGATGGCCGTCGGTCAGCAGAGTGTCGTGCCCGCGCGCGGCACCCGGAAGATACGTACGCAGTCCGCTGCCGCCACGCAGTATCGGCAGCGACTGGTCGGCGGCGCGCAGCCGCGAGGCGACGGCCGCCCGCCGCTCCGCCTGATAGCTGTCGAGCAGCGGCTCGGACAGGCCGTGGTGCCAGCTGTGCGCCAGCTTCCACGCGAGGTTGTCGGCGTCCCGCAGCCCTTCCTCGAGCCCCTGTGTGCCGAGCGCCCCGAGAAGGTGCGCGGCGTCGCCGGCGAGAAAGGCCCGGTCCACGCGCCAGCGCCGCGCCAGCCGGTGGTGCAGCGTGTAGACGCCGGTGTCGAGGAGCTCATACGGAGGTGTCTGGCCGCACCAGCCGGCCAGGGTGTCCCGTACGCGTGCCACCAGGGCGTCGGGGGTGACCAGTTCGCCGCGGGACGGCAGCAGCCAGTCCAGCCGCCAGACGTCGTCCGGCAGCGGCCGGGCGGTGACCTCGTCGCCGCCTGTGCGCCAAGGCGGCTGGCGGTGCAGCAACGCCTCGTCGGGCCAGGGGAGTTCGGTGCGCAGAGCGGCGACGGCGTGCCGCTCCACCGCCGTACGGCCCGGGAAGCGGATGCCGAGGAGCTTGCGGACCGTCGACCTGGCCCCGTCGCAGCCGACCAGAAAACTGCCGCGCCACCAGGTCGCTCCGGGCCCCCGGGTGTGCACGCTGATCCCGGTCGCGTCCTGCTCCAGCGAGTCGAGGCGACTTTCGGTGACGAGCCGGACCAGCTGCTGCGAGGCGACGGCGTCCCGCAGCCCGCGCGCGAGGGCGTGCTGCGGGATGTGCAGCGGCGCGGGGGCGCGGTCGTCGCCGAGGGCGAGCTGCCGTACGTCCTGCCGGCGCCGCATCGAGCGCCAGCCGGTCCAGCGGGAACCTTCGTCACGGCCAGTGGCGCAGCCGAGCCGTTCCACCATGGCTGCGGTGTCGGGCCGAAGCACGACCGTACGGGCGCGCCGCTGCTCGTCGTTGCCCGCGCCTTCGTCGAGTACGACCGAGGGAACGCCTTGTTGCGCAAGGGCCAGCGAGAGCGCGAGCCCGACAGGCCCCGCGCCCACGATGATCACCGGGTCCACGGCGTGACTCCTGGGGCCCGAAGGGTCATGCGGAAAGCTGTGGTTGGAGCCCGGTGCGCGATCACAGAACGTATGCAACCCACTGCGGGTGCTGGCGTCAAGTGACGGAGGAATGCGGCGAGGGGCGGCCGCATTGCTGCGGCCGCCCCTCCAGTAGTACCTACCGGTGTTACACGCCTCCGCCGTCAAGGCTGGCTTCGACGTCTTCCCCGTGCAGCACGGCTCCGGTGCCCTTCTTCGTCCGGCGCGCCCGGCCCTCCAGCCAGCTCGCGGCGCTGGTGAGCAGGAAGTTGAGCGCGATGTAGATCAGCGCGATCACGGTGAGCGAGGCGATGGTGTTCGCGCCGTAGTTCGCCGGGATCGTGCGGCTCTGCGACATCAGGTCGACGAGGCCGAGCAGGGCGCCGCCGAGTGCGGTGTCCTTGACGATCACCACGGTCTGGCTGACGAGAGCCGGCAGCATCGCCGTGACCGCCTGCGGCAGCAGCACGTACGACATGGTCTGGCCCTTGCGCATGCCGATCGCCTTGGCGGCGTCCGTCTGGCCGGACGGCAGCGAGAGGATGCCGGCCCGCACGATCTCGGCGATGACCGAGGCGTTGTAGAGCACCAGGCCGGTCACCACCGCGTACATCGGCCGGATCTCCGACTCGATGTCCGTGAACTGCACGAACATCGCGCTGGCGAAGAACATCAGGATCAGCACCGGGATGGCGCGGAAGAACTCGACCACGGCACCCGCCGGGACACGGATCCACCGGTGGTCCGAGAGCCGGCCGATGCCGAGCATCGCACCGAGCGGCAGCGCGATCACGATGGCGAACGCCGCAGCCTTCACGGTCACCCAGAGACCGGGCAGCAGATAGGTCGACCACACCTCGGAGTCCGTGACAAACGGACTCCACTTGTTCGCCGCCAGCTGGCCCTTGTCGGCCATGACCGACAGCGCCCACCAGATGACGAGCCCGAGAACGACCAGGAACACGATCGTGAAGAGGACGTTCCGCCGCTTGGCGCGGGGGCCGGGTGCGTCGTAGAGAACGGAGGTCATCGTTTCACCGCCACACGCTTGGCCACCCAGCCCAGCAGCAGGCCGGTCGGGAGGGTAAGAACGATGAATCCGAAGGCGATGACCGCGAAGACGGCGAAGAGCGCGTCGGCCTCGTTCTCGAGCATTTCCTTCATCAGCAGTGCGGCCTCGGCGACGCCGATCGCCGCCGCCACGGTGGTGTTCTTCGTGAGCGCGATCAGTACGTTCGCCAGCGGTGCGACGACCGAGCGGAACGCCTGCGGGAGCACGATGAGGGTCAGCACCTGGAAGAAGGTCAGTCCCAGCGCACGGGCTGCCTCTGCCTGCCCGACGGGCACGGTGTTGATGCCGGACCGAAGCGCCTCACAGACGAAGGTGCCGGTGTAGGCGATAAAACCGAGGACTGCGAGCCGGAAGCCGATGTCCTTGAAGTTGTCCCCGCCCAGCGCGAATCCCAGCGTCTGGTTCAGGACCAGCGAACAGGAGATGATGATCACTGTCAGCGGGGTGTTGCGGACGCAGTTGATGTAGACGGTGCCGAAGGCCCGCATCAGCGGAACCGGGCTGACCCGCATACCGGCCAGGATCGTGCCCCAGATCAGGGAACCCACGGCCGAGTAGAGGGTGAGCTGAACTGTCACCCAGAAGGCGCCGAGCAGGTCGTACTGCCCGGACTCAAGAAAATCGAACACGTTGCCCCGCGCTCTCCCCAGGTTGGCTGGTGGGGCGCGCCGCCGGCGTCGGCCGGCAGCGCGCCACCGCTGACTCAGCTGCCTTCAGTGATCTTCGGGGCAGGCTCGTTCTTGTAGTTGGCCGGGCCGAAGTTCGCCTTCACGTACTTCTCCCAGGAGCCGTCGTCGACCATCTTCTTGAGCGCCGCGTTGATCTTCGTCTGAAGATCCTTGTCGCCCTTCTTCAGGCCGATGCCGTAGTTCTCGTCGCTCAGGCTGAGGCCCACCAGCTTGAACTTGCCCTGGTGCTCCTTCTGCGCGGCGTAGCCGGCCAGGATGGAGTTGTCGGTGGTCAGCGCGTCGACGGCCTTGTTCTCCAGGCCGGTGAGGCACTCCGAGTAGCCGCCGAACTCCTGCAGGTCGGCCTTGGGCGCGAGCTTGTCCTTGACGTTCTGCGCCGAGGTGGAGCCGGTCACCGAGCACAGCTTCTTGGCGTTGAGGTCGGTGGCCTTGGTGATGGAGGTGTCGTCCGCGCGGACCAGCAGGTCCTGGTGGGCCAGGAAGTACGGTCCGGCGAAGTCGACCTCCGCCTTGCGCTTGTCGTTGATCGAGTAGCTGGCGACGACGAACTTGACGTCACCGTTCTTGATCAGGTTCTCGCGCTCGGCGCTGGGCGCCTGCTTGAAGGTGATGTCCTTGGCGTCGTAGCCGAGCTCCTTCGCCACGTACGTGGCGACGTCGACGTCGAAGCCGGTGAACTTGCCGTCCGGGGTCTTCAGGCCGAGGCCGGGCTGGTCGTACTTGATGCCGACGGTGATCTTCTTGCCACCGCCGTCGCCCGAGTCGCTGTCGCCACCACAGGCGGTCGCGGTCAGGGAGAGGACGAGGGCCGCGGCGGCCGCGGCGCTTGCCTTGTGCAGCTTCATGATGAACATCCCTTGTGTCGTAACTCGCCGGTCGTCAGTGGTGGGGATCGCCGGTCGTCAGTGGTGCAGGATCTTCGAAAGGAAGTCCTTGGCACGATCGCTGCGCGGGTTGCTGAAGAACTCGTCCGGCGTGGCCTCCTCGACGATCTTGCCGTCTGCCATGAAGACGACGCGGTTCGCGGCGGAGCGGGCGAAGCCCATCTCGTGGGTGACTACAACCATCGTCATCCCGTCGCGCGCCAACTGCTGCATGACCTCGAGAACCTCGTTGATCATCTCGGGGTCGAGCGCCGATGTGGGCTCGTCGAAGAGCATGACCTTGGGGTCCATCGCCAGCGCTCGCGCGATCGCGACGCGCTGCTGCTGGCCGCCGGAGAGCTGCGCCGGGTACTTCTCGGCCTGCGAGCCGACGCCGACCCGGTCGAGCAGGGTGCGTGCCTTCTGCTCGGCGGCCTTCTTGTCGGCCTTGCGGACCTTGACCTGGCCCAGCATCACGTTCTCCAGCACAGTCTTGTGTGCGAAGAGGTTGAACGACTGGAAGACCATGCCCACGTCGGCGCGCAGCCGGGCCAGCTCCTTGCCCTCCTCGGGCAGTGCCTTCCCGTCGATCGAGATCGCGCCGGAATCTATCGTCTCCAGGCGGTTGATGGTGCGGCACAGCGTGGACTTTCCGGACCCGGAGGGCCCGATGACGACCACGACCTCGCCACGGGCGATCGTCAGGTCGATGTCCTGGAGCACATGCAGCGCGCCGAAGTGCTTGTTGACGTTGCTCAGCACGACCAGGTCGCCCGCGGTGGGCACAGCGTCCTCGGCGCCCTTGGTCACTGAAACTCCGCTCATCGGCTTCTTGCTCCGTCCTCCTCGGTTGGGAGGACCTTAGTCACGCGCTGCGACCAGCGTCATTACATCTGAGGGGAAATTGAGCATAACGATCCGGCCGCAACCGGACACTATGCGTGAACGGGGTGGTGATCGGCGTACCGGGTGGGTAACGGAAACAGGCATGCAACGGGAAGGCACTTGACTGTCGGGGCGAGAATCCGACTTGATGCCCTGGTACATCGCACGAGGTATGCCATACGACCGCACGACCGGAGGGGGGCCATGAGACTGCTGCTCGTCGAGGACGACAACCACGTCGCTG
The DNA here is from genome assembly GCF_042888505.1 of Streptomyces sp. NPDC002870. Classification (NCBI taxonomy): domain Bacteria; kingdom Bacillati; phylum Actinomycetota; class Actinomycetes; order Kitasatosporales; family Streptomycetaceae; genus Streptomyces; species Streptomyces sp. NPDC002870. The sequence goes on along the minus strand of NZ_JBIAPW010000016.1, from coordinate 115,209 downwards.
CCGCCCTGTCCGCGGTGCTCGCCAGGCACGGCTTCGAGGTGGTGCACGCCCGCAACGGCGAGGAAGCGCTGAAGGCCGTGCTGCCCGCCACGCATCCCGAGAAGCCGCCCTTCGCGGTCGTACTCCTCGATCTGGGCCTGCCCGACCAGGACGGCTACCAGGTGTGCGGCAAGATCCGGAAGCTCACATCGACACCCGTGATCATGGTGACCGCGCGGGCCGACGTGCGCTCCCGGATACACGGGCTCAACCTCGGGGCCGACGACTATGTCGTCAAGCCGTACGACACCGGGGAGCTGCTTGCCCGCATCCACGCCGTGAGCCGGCGCAACGCCGCTGGTGACGACGGAGCCGGGGCCGCGTCCGAGCACGGGCTACGGCTCGGCCCGGTCACCATCGAGCTGTCCACCCGGCGCGTCAGCGTCGACGGAGCGCCGGTCCAGCTGACCCGCAAGGAATTCGACCTGCTGGCGCTGCTCGCGCAGCGGCCGGGCGTCGTCTTCCGCCGGGAGCAGATCATCAGCGAGGTGTGGCGCACCAGTTGGGAAGGCACCGGCCGCACCCTCGAGGTGCACGTGGCGTCGCTGCGCTCCAAGCTGCGCATGCCCGCCCTGATCGAGACCGTGCGCGGCGTCGGCTACCGGCTCGTCGCCCCCTCCGGCGCATAAGGCCCGTAAACCCAGGTGCGTACCCGACTTCTCCCGCTGCTCATCGTCCTCATGGCGGGCGTGCTGCTCGCGCTCGGCTTCCCCCTCGCCGTGAGTGTCGCCGCCGCGCAGCAGCAGCGGGTCGTCGTCGACCGGATCGACGACACGGTGCGCTTTGCGGCGCTCGCGCAGTTCGTCACCGAGCGCTCCGGCTCGGGCAGCCTCGACAAGCGGCGCTCGATGCTTCAGGAGCAGCTCGACCGCTACCACGACACGTACGGCATCAGGGCCGGCGTCTTCTACCGCGACGCCGACGCCATGGCGCGCGCCCCAGAAAGCTGGACGGTGCCGCAGAGCGGCAAGGGCCGCGAGGCGTTCAAGGAGGCGCTGACCGGGCGGCGCAGCCAGGACCCACAGCAGGTCTGGCCGTGGCAGAACGGCGGCCGACTGGTCGTCGCCTCACCCGTCGTACGGGACGGGGACGTCGTCGCCGTCGTGTTCACCGACTCGCCCACCAGCCAGCTGCGCTCAGGCGTACTGCGGAGCTGGCTGCTGATCGCGACGGGCGAGAGCGCGGCGATGCTGCTCGCCGTCGGCGCCGCCTTCCGCCTCACGGGCTGGGTGCTGCGGCCCGTGCGGATCCTGGACGCGGCCACCCACGACATCGCCACCGGGCAGCTGAACTCGCGCGTCGCCGCGGCCGGCGGCCCGCCGGAGCTCAGACGCCTTGCCATATCGTTCAACGAGATGGCGGACAACGTCGAAGAAGTACTGGAACAGCAGCGGGCATTCGTCGCAGACGCCTCCCACCAGCTGCGCAACCCGCTCGCGGCACTGCTGCTGCGTATCGAGCTCCTCGCACTCGAACTCCCCGCGGGGAACGAGGAGATCGCTTCGGTCCGCACCGAGGGCAAGCGCCTCGGCCAGGTCCTCGACGACCTGCTGGACCTGGCGCTGGCCGAGCATGCCGCCGCCGACCTCCAGCTCACCGACATCGGCGAGCTGGCGGCCGAGCGCGTCGCCGCCTGGCGTCCAGTCGCGGACGAGAAGGGCGTACGGCTGACCGAGCACAGGGCCGCGGTCACTGCCTGGGCCGATCCGGTCGCGCTCTCCAGCGCCCTCGACGCGGTGATCGACAACGCCCTGAAGTTCACACCGCGGGGCGAGGAGGTCACCGTCTCGGTCGCCTCGAACGGCGAGAGCTCCACCATCGTGATCACCGACGAAGGCCCGGGCCTGACCGATGAGGAGCTGGCTCGTATCGGCGACCGCTTCTGGCGCAGCGGCCGCCACCAGAACGTCAAGGGCTCGGGCCTCGGCCTGTCCATTTCGCGCGCCCTGCTGGCGGCGGGCGGTGGCTCGATCGCGTACGCCCATCACGAACCACGGGGGCTTCGGGTGACCGTAACCGTCCCGCGTACGTCCCCTACGGCCTGACTGGCCTGACTCGGCCTGACACTCCGGCCTGACTACGGCTTGGCCGAGCGGTAGTAGCGCCTGGCCCCTTCGTGCAGCGGCAGTGGGTCCGTGTAGACAGCGGTCCGCAGATCCACCAGCTGCGCCGGGTGCACCGTGTTGCCGATCCGGTCCCGGCTCTTGATCACCGTACGGGTGAAGCCCTCGGCCATCGCCGGATCCACCCGGTCGGTCGTGACCAGCAGATTCGCCACCGCCACCGTCGGCACGGGCTCTCCGTTCTGCGCCTCCAGGTAGGCGTCGGCGGGCATCACGGCGGAGCGGTAGTAGCTGGTCGCCTCGCCGGTGGCGTGCAGCTTGTCGATGAGATCGGCCTCCAGCGGCACCAGCCGGATCTGGAAGCGCTCGGACAGCTCCTCGACGGCAGCCGTGGGCAGGCCGCCCGACCAGAAGAACGCGTCCAGCTCACGTGCCTCCAGCCGCCCCGGCACAGTGTCGATCCCGGCGGCGAGCGGTGTGATGTCCCGCTTCGGGTCGATCCCGGCGGCCTTCAGCAGCCGGTCCGCGATCAGCCGCACACCGGAACCCTCCTGCCCGATGCCCACCCGCTTGCCGCGCAGATCACGCACGGACAGCACCGGTGAACCCCTGGGGACGACCAGCTGCACGTAGTCGTCGTACAGCCGTGCGCAGCCGCGCAGCCGGCCGGCTCCGGGCTTGCTGTCCCGCTTGTACTTGGCGACCGCGTCGGCCGTGGCGATAGTGAAGTCGGCCTCGCCGGCCGCCACCCGCGCGAGATTCTGCTGCGAGCCCTCGCTGGTCTTCAGATCGATCGTCACGTCCGGCAGATCGCGGGCAAGCGCCTCCTCCAGCAGCACGCCGTACCGCTGATAGACGCCGTTCTGCGACCCCGTGCTGAAGGTCAGCGCACCGCTCGGCGACGCATTCCCGATCGGCAGCAGCCACCACATCAGCAGCCCGAACAGCGTCAGTGCGACCGCCGAGCCCTTCAGGGCACGGCGGCGGCTGATGCGGGAAGGGGCCGGGAGCATGGAGCGATCCTGCCAGCTCACTCGCCGTAATGGCCAGGCCCTCCCGGACGAGGGGGCGCGGAAGGGGCGCAGGCGCTTGCGGAAGCCGACGCCGGTTCCCGGCCGCGGGACGCGGCCGGGAACTACGGTCGGCAGCGGAGAGTCACCGTGGGTATTCGGTCTCAGCCGCGTTGGCCGGGGATCGTCCCCCGAAAGCCGCTTGAGCCCAGCTGCTCGAACCGCTCCTGGACGTTGGCCGCGAATACTCGCTGCTCATTGCCGGGATAGAACTGCTGGGTGGAGTTCATGGCCACCGTCAGTACTCCGCTGACCGGTGCGTTGGGTGACGTGCGCACCGGAGTGCAGAGGAAGCTGAAGTCCTGGGGCGAGGGGGAGTCGTACGTGCTGATCGACGCCCGGGGGAGCGTGGTGCTCTGACCAGTGCGGAAGGCCTCGTCCATCGCGTTGAAGACACCGATGGCTTCGAGCCCGGTCAGGACCTGCCGCCCTGGGCTGAACTGCGGGACCATGCCGAAGGCCGCGCCCTGCTTGCCGTTGGCGTAGCGCAGCAGGTGGTCCGGTCCCTCGGTGAGCATGATGGGGAAGGGAGCGCCGTCGAAGACGGCGAACAGCTCCTGCTGCTGGGCGAGCAGGCTGTCACGCAACTTGAAGTCCGACAGCAGGGTCTCTGTGAGTTCCTGCATGCCCTCCTTCAGCTTGCGATCCCAGGTGCGGGCCACCATGTCGGCCACGCACACGGTGCCGAGGATCATGCCGGTGTTGTCCCGGAGCGGGGTGCCGAGGTAGGAGCGCACGCCCATGTCGTTGACGAGTGGGTTGCCCCTGAACCGGGGGTAGTCGAAGACGTCGTCCAGGGCCAGTTGGGACCCCTGGGCCACCACATGGGGGCAGAAGCCGTAGTTATTGGGCGCTTCGCGGGCGATGTCGCTGAGGTCGAAGACGATGCCGCGGCCGTCGGCGTTCGCCTTGTCGTCGGGCGAGGTGGGCGGGACGTACATGCCGCGGAACATCTGGCGCTCGTCGTTGATGAAGTTGACCATGGCCAGGGGTGCCTGAGTGAAGCTGGCCGCAAGCCGCGCGACACGGTCGAACGTGGCTTCTGCCTCAACGGTGTTGAGGCCGAGAACTTGTAGTCGAAGCCTCCGCTGCTCGCCCGCGCGTCGGGTCTGATCAGATGTCAGGGGATCCATGATTCCAGATGAAATCAGATCTGGGACCCGAGGATTGCCGCACTGGAATCATTTCTGTATCACTTGTCACGCCGGCAACGCCCCGGCGCCCGCGTGGCCGCCCTCGGTCCTGGCGGCGCCTGCTGCTGCCCAACCCTGAATCCTGTCCAGACTGGGCAAGGTTTCAACCTCGGGCGATCACTTCCCGCCAATCCTCGATGCTGAGACGAGCAGAAACGGTTGTGCATATGACAATCGTGCGGTGGGCAGGCTAGCCCTCGGCGATGGCGTGTGCGCTCTCCGCCGAGGCCCGCGTGGATGGATATGGAGTTGTGCCGAGTGACTTCGGGGAGGGGTACAGCGCCGTGGGTCAAGTGCGGTTCGGGCTGCGGGCATGCTGCCGGAGACGTTGGCAGCAGAGCCCTGTCGGCCATGGTGCTCTGCACGATGTCGCGCCAAGATCTGCAATCGCGGGCTTGACGCCGGGATCCGGAGCCGGCGCCCTCGCGGTCACGCCGCATGCCACCTGCACGTCGGCGCTGCCCGCCGGAGCGCGGTGCCGCAGCCTCCCACCGACCGAGTTATGGACGGCACCTCAAGTTCCGTGCTGGGCGTGGACTTCGCCGCCCGCGGGCGGCGCCTGTGCCAGTCGGTGAGGCACCGCGACAGTCGACGCGCCTGCTCGGGTTTCCGGCCCTGCACGACGACGTCAGGGCTCCTTTCGCCCAGTGACCCGTTCTCATCCGCCCCGATCCCGGGGGGCTTTCAGAGGTATGGCGGCGTGGCCGACAGCTCGGAGAGGTCCGCGGCCGAAGCACTCGGGAGCGCCATGGAGCACGTGAACTGCACCATCGCACACGGACATCGGGAAAGCATTGAAGGAGTGTTGTGATGAACAGGTCGGACGTGGACGCACGGTCGGTGGCAGTGATCGGCATGGCCTGCCGGCTCCCCGGCGCATCAGGGACCGATGAGCTGTGGGAATTGCTCCGGGACGGTGTGGACGTCACAAGCGAGACACCACCTGAACGTTACGACGTGGACGCCCTGTACTCCCCGCAGCCGAAGCCAGGGATGATCGGCAGCCGCCGCGCCGGTTACGTGGACGGAGTGGCGGAGTTCGACGCGGAGTTCTTCGAGATGTCCTCCACCGAGGCGGTGGAGCTCGACCCGCAGCAACGGCTGCTGCTGATGACGGCCTGGGACGCCCTGGAAGACGCGGGTCAGCGACCCGACGGGCTGGCAGGCAGCCGGACCGGGGTCTTCGTCGGCAACGCGCGCGCCGACTACCTGGAGATGCAGTTCCGCCAGGGTCTGGAAGCGGTGACGGCCTCGCAGTTCAACAACTTCCGCTCGCTGCTGCCGGCCCGCCTGTCCTACGTCTTCGACTTCCGCGGACCCAGCATCGTGGTGGACACGGCCTGCTCCTCCTCACTGGTGGCCGTCCACAGTGCCGTGCAGAGCCTGCGCGCACGCGAGAGCCCCCTCGCGCTGGCCGCGGGTGTGAGCCTCAAGCTCCGCCCGGATGAGGGCGTCATGATGACGCAGGCCGGTTCCCTGGCCGCCGACGGCCGGAGCAAGTTCGGCGACGCGAGCGCTGACGGCCACGCGCCGAGCGACGGAGTGGGTGTCGTCGTCCTCAAGCTTCTCGCCGACGCCCTGGCCGACGGCGACCGGATAAGAGCCGTCATCCAAGGCAGCGCGGTCAGCAACGACGGCCGCACCAGCGACTCGCTGCTGAACCCGTCGCTCACCGGGCAGATCGAGGCGCTCCGGTGGGCGTACGAGGATGCCGGAGTGACCCCGGCCGACGTGGACTACGTCGAGGCGCACGGGGTCGGCTCACCCACACTCGACCCGCTGGAGCTCAGCGCACTGGGCGAAGTCCTGGGTGAGGGACGGCCATCGGATCGACCCCTGCTCGTCGGCTCGATCAAGACGAACATCGGCCACGCGGAGGCCGCCGGCGGCATGGCCGGGCTGATCAAAGCCGTGCTGTGCATGGAACACGGTCAGATCCCACCCAGCCTCCATCTCAACACCCCACATCCCCGGATTGCCTGGGACGAGTTGCCGCTGGAGATACCGGGGAAGCTCTACGACCTGCCCGACCGCGACCGGCCGGCCATCGCGGGGATCTCCGGACAGGGCTCCTCCTCCCTCAACGCGCACGTGGTGATCCGGCAGGGCGACACCCGCCCGGCCGACGACCCGGCAGCGGAGAGTGGCACGCCGTACGTACTGATGCTCTCCGCCCGCACCCCCGCAGCGCTGGAGGCCCTGGCCCGTTCGTACACCGATTACCTCGGGCCCGACGGACAAGGCGCCACCTTCTGTCTTCGCGACATCTGCTACAGCGCAGCCACCCGCCGTCAGCACCACGAACAGCGCCTCGCAGTCATCGGGTCCTCCCACCAGGAGCTGGCGGCCGCGCTCGGCGGAGCCGGAGGAACACCGGCATCAGGCGCGACTCCCGCGGCACCGGCACCGGCACCGGCCGCGGCCGCGGACCGCTACTGCAGGGGCGAAACGGTGGCCTGGGACGAGGTGTTCGGCGAAGATGGCCGCTTCGTCCCGCTGCCCGGCTACCCCTGGCAGACCAAGCGCTACTGGCCCGGCGAGGACCGGGACGAGGACACCGGCGACCTGGCTGCCTGGGTGCTGCGCGAGCACGCACGCACCCCCTTCGACGACGGCTCCACGCTCGACGCGATCGGGATCGACTCGCTGGCGAAGCTGCGGCTCATCGTGCAGCTGTCCAAGAAGTCCGGCCGTGACGTCGACCCCGAGGATTTCGCCAAGCTGCGCACGGTGGGCGCACTGCGCGAGTGGGTCCACGCACTGGAGGCGCACGCGTCATGAGCAATCCCCAGACCGCGTATGCGTGGTTCGCCCGCTCCGCCGCCACCTTCGGTGACGACTGCACCGCCCTTGAAGTGGGCGAGGAGCGACTGACGTACAGCGAACTGCGCGACCTGGCGGAGCGGCTCGCGGCCCGGCTGGTCGCAGCCAACGGCGGCGCCGCGCCCCGCCGTGTCGGGCTGCTGGCAAGCCGCTCGGTGACCGCGTACGCCGGCTACCTCGCCATCCTGCGGACCGGCGCGGCCATCGTGCCCCTCAACCCGGAGCACCCGCCCGCCCGCACCGCCGAGATCGCCGGGGCCGCAGGTCTGGAGCTCGCCCTTGCCGATACTTCCGGAGCCGGCGCCGACCTCGGGATACCCATGCTCGTGGTGGGCCCCAAGGAGCTGGAGGCTCTGACGAGCGAGCCGCCCCCCGAACTGTCCCACCCGGAAGCGGACCCGGACGATGTCGCCTACATCATCTTCACGTCCGGGTCGACCGGCACCCCCAAGGGAGTGCCGGTCCTGCACCGCAACCTCTCCGCCTACCTCGGCCATGTGGCGTCCCGGTACGACGTCGGGCCGGGCAGCCGGCTCTCGCAGACCTTCGACCTCACCTTCGACGGCTCGGTGCACGACCTGTTCGTCGCCTGGGCATCCGGAGGCACGCTCGTGGTACCGATGCGCAGCCAACTCCTGTCACCGGTGAAAACCATCAATGCCCAACGGCTCACCCACTGGTTCTCGGTGCCGTCACTGATCACCTTCGCCTCACGCCTGGGCACGCTGGCGCCCCGCAGCATGCCCACCCTGCGCTGGAGCGTGTTCGGCGGCGAGCCGCTGCCCCGGGCGGCGGCACTGGAATGGCAGGCGGCCGCGCCCGACAGCACTCTGGAAGTCCTCTACGGCCCGACCGAGCTCACCATCTCCTGCACCGCCTACCGGCTGCCTCGCAACCGGGCGGACTGGCCGAGAACAGCCAACGGGACGCTGCCGATCGGGACTTGCTACCCGACGCTGGATCTCCTCCTGCTGGACGAGAACGGCAGACCGGCCGAGACCGGCGAGCTCTGCATCCGCGGTCCGCAAAGGTTCCCCGGCTACCTGGAACCGGCCAACAACGTCGGCCGGTTCCTGCCCTTCGACAGCGGCGTAGCCGCCCTTCCCCAAGCTCTCGGTTCCGCTCGAGCAGGGGAGACCCCGATCGACACCGCAGCCACGCCGCTGACCGATCAGCACTGGTACCGCACCGGAGACCGGGCCACCATGCACGACGGCTACCTGGTCCACCTGGGACGGACCGACCACCAGGTCAAGATCCGCGGCCACCGGATAGAGCTGGGGGAGATCGAGTCCATGCTCAGGGAGCAGCCCGGCGTACGCGACGCGATCGTCCTCGCGGTGCACGCACCTGACGGCGAACCGGAGTTGGAGGCCGCGGTCAGCGGCGCCGAGTGTGCGATCGACGAGCTGTACGCCGCACTGGGCGACCGCCTGCCGCCGTACATGCTCCCGCGCCGGATCGTCATCCTCGAAGAACTGCCGCTCAACCCGAACGGCAAAATCGACCGGCACGCCCTGCTGACCGAACTCGGGCGCCGTAACTGAACCGTCCCTCGTCCGGAGCTGCCGCCCGACGCTGCCCCCCACGCGGCATCGCGGCTTCCACCCAGTCCCGATGTCTGTGAGGCACGCACATGTTCGACGCCATCGTGGTAGGGGCGCGCTGCGCCGGAGCTCCCACAGCCATGCTGCTCGCCCGCGCGGGACACCGGGTACTCATGCTCGACCGGGCGGCGTTCCCCTCCGACACCCTCTCCACCCACCTCATCCACCAACCCGGGGTCGCGGCACTCGCCCGGTGGGGCCTGCTCGAGTTCGTACGAGCCTCGGGCTGCCCGCCCCTTGACCGCGCGGTCTACGAAGTGGCCGACATCCGCCTCGAAGGCTGCGCCCGAGGCGTGGAGGGACAGCGCGCCGGATACGCCCCCCGACGCCATGTCCTGGACGCCATCCTGGTGAACGCGGCCGCCGCGGCGGGCGTCGACTTCCGTGACCGGACCTCGGTGACCCGCCTCCTGCGCGACGACACCGGACGCGTCATCGGCGTGGAGGGCAAACACCGCGGCCGCTCCTTCAGCGAACGAGCCCACCTGGTGATCGGCGCGGACGGCATGCGCTCCACGGTCGCCAGGCTCAGCCGGGCGCGCTACACCGTTCAGGACCCGAAGCTCACGTGCGCCTACTACGCGTACTGGGAAGACGTGCCGGCCGCCCTCGAACTCTATGAAAAACCCTCGAGTTGGGTGGCCGCCGTACCGACCAACGACGACGCGACCCTCGTCCTGGCTTATTTCCCGCAGTCCCGATTCGAGGAAGTCCGCACCAATACGCGCCACGCCTACCTGGGACAGATACGCACCACCGCGCCGGCTCTGTACGAGCGGCTCCACGGAAAGCGCCGCATCGAACGTCTTCGCGGCACAGGCGACCAGCAGAACTTCTTCCGACAGGCGACCGGCCCGGGCTGGGCCCTGGTGGGCGACGCCGGACACCACAAGGACTCCATCACCGCTCGCGGGATGAGCGACGCGTTTCTCCAGGCGGAGAGCCTCGCGCGGCGTGTGGGTGGCCGGCTCTGCGGCGATCCGCAGCAGCTCGACCAAGCACTCCAGGACTACGCCGAGGACCGGGATGCCTCGCTCACCCCCGGCTACGAGTCCACGCTGGCGGTGGCGCAACTGGCACCGCACGAGCAGCGCCTCTCACTTCTGCGCGCGGTGGAGACGGACCCGGACCTCACAGCGATCTATTTCGACATGGTCGCCGGAATTGAGACCGTCAGCGCCCTTTACACCCCAAAGCTGCTGGCCCTCCTGTGACCAGCTCCCCATGCATGATGTTGACGCACGACGCATTACAAGCTTCACCCGACCGAAGCATTCATGTGAGGGGTGCGGCATGATCCTGGTACGGTTCAACCGACCGCCGTCCTTTGGTGACGGTGAGTCAGGGCGCCGCGTACGGGGGAAAGTTGGGCGTTTTTGACCGACCCTTACTGCCATCATTGTTTCGCTGCCGTACGAGGAATCAGATGCCAGGCACCCGCGACCGGCGGACAAGTCACAGGTCCGCCCCTCGCAGATCTCTCCGATTGTCGTTCGCCCTGCCCCTTGTCGTTCCAGCGCTCTTCCTCACCGGAATGTGGAGCTACACGGCGGCGGGGCTTGTCGACGAGCACATCCAGCTGCGTGCCGATGTGGACAGGGTCGCGTCCGCGGGCCGGCCCGCCCACGATGTGCTGGCCCGTCTGCAGGACGAGCGCCGGCTCACCGCCGCCTGGCAGGCCACACGCGCCAGCTCCTCCCGCGCCGCCCTGGACGACGCCCGAAGCAGTACGGACTCTGCCGTCGAGGAGTTCCGCCGCAAGTCCCCCTCCGGGCTGGACACCCCGGCGCTGAAGAGCCGGGCCAAGGAACTGAGCGACTCGCTGGACACGTTGTCCGAGCGTCGCGACGCGATCGACGGGCGCACCCTCACCGGTGCCGACGCCTTCCAGTACTTCACGGACACCATCGCTGACGGCGCGGGCCTGCTCACGGCGGCCACCCGGACCGACGACGGGCGCACCGCGCACGCCGTCGCCGCGACGTCCCTGGTGCAGGTCGCGGAGATGCTCTCACGCGAGGATGCTCTGATCTCCGCCGCGCTGCCGTCCGGCCGCATGGCCGCCACGCCCCGCGCTCAGTTCAGCCAGTACCTGGCGATCCAGCGAGAGGCCCGCAAGGGCCTGGCCACGGGTGACCTCCCCGCAGAGGATGCCACCGCCCTCGAACGCATCAACGACAGCCCGCGGTGGACCTCACTGGCATCGATCGAAGACGCTGTGGCGATCAGCGGCACGAAACTGCCCAACCAGGCCACGGCGTGGCCGGACTCCGCCGACACCGTCGTCGACGATCTGCAGAAGCTGAACTCGGACTCCCTCGAGAACTTGGCCGACACCGGCACGGAACGAGCCGACGGCCTCTTGCTGGGGCTAATTCTGGGCACCATCGCCACTCTGGCCGCCCTCGTGGTCGTCGGGGCGCTGGCGGTACGCGTCTGGCGCTCGGTGATCAGCCGGCTCTCTCAGCTCCAGCAGAAGACCGAGGACTTGGCCGGTACCCGGCTGCCCCAGCTCGTCGCCCAACTCGAGCGCGGAGAACCAGTAGACCGGACCGTACTTCCTCCTCGCAGGCACCACGCCACCGACGAGTTGGAACGGCTGGACGCGGCAATCGACCACCTGGCACACGTCGCCGCGGACACCGTCGTCCATCAGTCCCTCGGCCGTGAGGGAACGGAAAAGGTCTTCTCCAAGCTCATCCGCCGCACCCAGACCCTGATCCATCGGCTCATCTCCCTCCTGGACGACCTCGAGCGCAAGCACGAGGACTCGGACCTGCTGAAGGACATCTTCAAGGTCGACCACCTCGCCACCCGTGTGCGGCGCCATTCGGAAAACCTTGTGATCCTCGGCGGATCCCCGCCCACCCGCCGCATGACCGCGCCTGTTTCCATCACCGACGTGATGCGCAGTGCCGTGGCGGAGACCGAGCACTACACCCGGGTCAAGGTGAAGAACCTCCCCCCGGGCCGGCGGGTTTCTCTCGCAGGCCGGGCCGTCGCCGACGTCACCCACCTGCTCGCGGAGCTCATCGAGAACGGCACGAGCTTCTCCCCGCCGGACACCCAGGTGTTCGTCAGCGCGACGAAGGTCGCAAGGGGTCTGGCGCTCCATGTCGAGGACCACGGGCTCGGAATGCCGGAGGACCACCGCGTCGGCGCCAACCAGCTTCTGGCCCACCCGCCCGAGCTCGACATGATGACGCTGGGCGCGGACCCGCGCCTCGGGCACTTCGTGGTGGCCCGGCTGGCGGAGCGACACAAGATCAAGGTGGAACTGCGCGAGTCCGTCTACGGCGGGACGCTCGCCATCGTGCTCCTGCCGGCAGCTCTGCTCGAGGAGCACGAATCCCCGCTGATGGAGCAGCTCAAATCGGCGGCCTCAGCAGCCTCGGCGGCCAACGTGCTGGGCGGCAGTGCAGACGCCGCCATGCAGGCGCAACCCCAGGACAGCCACGGGTATCCGGAGTACGGAGGTGCAGGTCTGTTGCCGGCCGCATCAGCTCACCCGGGAGCGCAGGCTCCTGCGCCGCAGGAGTGGACGCCTCCGCAAGGGCATCCGGACCCCGGAGTCGGGCATCCCGACCCCGAAGTCGGGCATGCGGACCCAGGAGTCGGCCATCCCGAACCCGCCATGTACAAGGACGCACAGGATGCATCAACCCCACCACTGGTGACCCCTCGTGTCCTGCCACAAAGGACACGAGGAGCGAGCCTCGCGCAGCAGTTGCGCAAGGAGGCGGCGCATGCGCAAACCCAGCAGGATGACGAGAGCGAGCCCGGCGCAATCTCCCCCGGCGAGTCAGCCCGCACCATGATGGCTATCCAACAAGGGATGAAGCGGGCCCAGATCTCTGAGCCCGACGAGTCGGGCGGTGCGGACAGTCAGGCGGAGTCGCGTGGCCGCAGCGCCAACTAGCCGGAGCGCCAACTAACTGTGAGGGAACATTCAGTAATGACTGAGCAGGTACACGCCGCTCCCCAGCTGGACTGGCTTCTGGACAGCCTCGTGGACCAGATTCCAGAGATTCGCTGCGCCATCGTGCTGTCCGGGGACGGCCTCCTCATCGGCAAGTCGAAGGACCTCGGCCGGGACGACGCCGAGCACCTGTCCGCGGTCGGATCGGGGATGCACAGCCTCGCCCGTGGCGCTGCGCGCCACTTCCACGGCGGAGAGGTGCAGCAGACGGTCATTCAGATGGAAAAAGCGTTCCTCTTTGTCACCGCCGCCGGCCGGGGAGCGCGGCTGGCCGCGATCGCCTCCGAGGAAGTGGACGTCGGGATGATGGCCTTCGAGATGGGCACGCTCGTCAAGCAGGTGGGCAAGTACCTCAGTGCCGCGCCCCGCGTACAGGCCCCCTCCCGCGGTCACATTCAGGATGCCTGACTCGCGATGGTTCGACGACGAAGGGGCCGGACGCCACGTCCGGCCGTACGCCATTACCGGCGGACGTACCCGCCACAGTCAGCACACTTTCACGCTGATCACGCTGGTTGTCACACGGTCCCTCGATGAGGTCAACCAGGAGCCCCTGGAGCCGGAGTCGGCCGAGATCCTGCATTTCTGCCGGGATCGCGCGGTGGCAGTCGCCGAGATAGCCGCCCACCTGGACCTTCCGGTGAGCGTGGTCAAGGTTCTCTGCGGGGACCTGCTCAACGACTCGATGATCTTGGTCCAGGCGCCGCCTTCGGAGGCGGACAAACCGAGCGTGGAACTCATCGAAAGGGTGATGGATGGTATCCGCCAGCTCTGAGCCGGTCATGCCGACAGCAGTGAAGATCCTCATTGCGGGCGGCTTCGGCGTGGGCAAGACCACCATGGTGGGCTCGGTGAGCGAGGTGCCGCCGCTGGAGACCGAGGAGCGCATCACAGAGGCGAGCCTGGGGATCGACGATCTGGCAGGTGTGGAAGGCAAGTATTCGACCACCGTCGCCATGGACTTCGGCCGGATCACCATCGCCCCGGAGCTGGTGCTCTATCTGTTCGGAACGCCCGGCCAGGACCGCTTCTGGTTCATGTGGGACGACTTGGCTCTCGGCGCCCTGGGAGCCGTGGTCCTCGCCGATACCCGACGTCTGGATGCCTCCTTCGCCTCAGTGGATTTCTTCGAGGAGCGTGACATCCCCTTCGCCGTGGGCGTCAATTGCTTCGACGGCAGACGGGAATGCACGAGCCGGCAGGTGCGCGAGGCACTGGCCCTCGAACCCACCACACCCGTCCTCCTGTGCGATGTCCGCGATCGCCGCTCCAGCAAAATGGTGCTCCTTTCCTTGCTGGAAGTGGCGAGAGCACAGGCATCCGCCCGCCTGGCGCCTGTGCCGGCGGCCGACCCGGCCGCATGGAGGCCGATGTAGGGCTGCGGCCCTGGCCGGTGATGCATTCAGCGCTGTGGCCCGACCGGAGCCCTGCCCCTGGACGGGCGAGCGATAGCGACGTGGTCGGCGTAGCAGTGGACGGTTTGGACCGGCCGCACGGATGCGGTTGAAGCGGCCCTCGAACTCGTCCGCACGGCGACCGCACGGCGACCGCACCGGACTTCTCGGCTTCAGTGGCGCCCTCCACGGCATGACCGCCGGCGCTCTCGACGCGGCGATCATGACCGGGCCGCTCATCAGATTCCGCAGTCTCACCGGAATGTGATTGATCGTCAGATGCGGGGCTGGAGCTGCTCCGGACGGGTGCTTCTGGCGGGGATCCCGGTGAATTCCGGTGATTCGACCCCGGGGATTTCCGGGCGAGCGGCAGCACGGTGCGACAGTCGGCGCGCGAGAAGCGCAGGCCGCCATTGGTGACGGTGTCAGCTCCGCTGCAGTCACCCGCATCCACCCGACGGTGAAGGCGCGCGGCCGGGCCAGAAGGAGTGGGATGAGCAGAATCAGAGAGCGGGACGCATGCTGAACAACCGCATTCAACGGCGTGCCCTCACCCTCGTCAGCAGCATTCTCCTCGTGCTGCAGACGCTTGTGTTCCTCGGACCCGCGCCGGCATGGGCGGGCGAAGACCAAGCGGTCGACACCGGCTTCGAGCCGCACAACGCGACGGCCAATCCCCGCATGCCGTCGCAGGTCGCCGTCATGCGGGGATGTACGGTCCGCATCGACAACAACTTCGGCACGGACGGCTTCCCGATCACGCGGACGTCGACCCTCCCATGCTTCGGCGACCCGTCCCTTGCCTTCGACTCACAGGGGCGCCTGTTCGTCACCCATCTCTCATCGAGCTTCAACACCACCCCCAATCGCTTCGGGGTGGGGGTCGCTCGGATCAACGACCTGACGACGACGGGGAACCAGACCTACACCCCCGTCCAGGTGAGCGGGAACAGCCCGAACAACCATGACAAGCAGTGGCTGGTGGCCGACGCCAACCCCACCAGCCCCTACCGGGACAACCTCTACATCGTCTGGTCGCACCTCGGCGCTCCGTGGCAGATCCAGTTCTCCCGATCCGTGAACGGCGGCACGAACTGGTCGGCGCCGAGCGTCCTCTCCGCGGCCGGAGAGGGGAACGTCTGGCCCTCCCACGCGGCCGTCGGCCCGAACGGCGACCTCTATGTCGCCTACCACGCCGACACGTGCGCCGAAGGGACCGACGGGGCGGCCGGCCAGGGCACCGTACAGCTCCTCCGCGACGGTTCCGGCGGGGCCGACTTCGCCGCCGGCACTGTCCCGCAGAAGACCACGGCGTTCGGGCTCGGAGAGGCGAGCGTCTCCTGCAACGTGCAGGACGCCTCGGGCGGTGAGATCCCGGGGACCGACTTCTGGCTCCAGGGCACGATGCAGCCATGGGTGCTGCCCGACCCGGCCCGGCCCGGCAACGTCTACGTCGTCGCCAACGACGACCCCAACAACAACTTCGGGAACGGTGACGACGGTGACGTCCGCGTCGCCCGCTCCACGGACAACGGCGTCACCTTCGGCACACCCGTCAGGGTCGACAACGGGCCGGGTCAGACCCTTGCGGTGATGCCCACCGCGCACATCGACCAGGACGGGAATATCGTCGCCCACTGGTACGACAACCGCAGCGGCAGGCGGAACGGCGGCACCGGGCCGAACGGGAACAACAACTTCCTGCTCGAGCTCTACGGGACGACGAGCCGGGACGGCGGAGTGACCTGGGCGCAGGACTTCAGGATCAGTGACGCCCCCTTCGACCCCGACCTCAACGCCCGGTGCCGTTTCGGGAACAACCCGAACTGCGGCACCGTGACCGCATCCACCGAGCAGACCCTGCGCATCGGCGAGTACAACGGCGTGTGGACAGTCAACGGAATCGGCTACGCGACCTGGACCGGGAACGCCACCCCGCCTACCGGCGCAAACCCGGCCCAGGGAGCGCAGACCACCTACTACGACACGTTCTCGCTGCTCGGGGCCTTCCCCGACACATTCGAACCGAACGAGTCGACCGACACCGCCGTCGCCGCCGCACTCGGCTCGAACGACAGGTTCAACAAGGGGCGGCTCACCCTGCACAGCGCGACCGACGTCGACTTCTTCAGGATCGAGCCCCGCCACACCGGACACCTGCACGCCGAAATCGCCTTCAACGAGGTGATCTCCGAGCTACAGGTCCGCGCGTACGACAAGTTCGGCAACGAGGTCGCCACCGGAACCATCGCGGAGACCAGGCCGGGCAGTTCGACCAGCAAGCTCGCGATCCCGGTCGTCAAGGACCGGCCGTACTTCATCGCGGTCAGCGACAGCGGCATCAGCGACCCGACCGAGCCGGGTCAGGCGTCGCCGACCGATCCGCCGGAAGCGACCTATGACCTCGCCGTCGTCAACCGCGCGGCCCCCGAACCCTTCGGCCTCGACCTCAAGCGCGCGTCGGACTCGGGCCGGGTCGACAATGACGATGTCACCAATGTCACCGGACCGGAGATCCTCCTCAGAGTCGACGACTCGGAGTTGCGAGCCGCGGGCATCGAGCTGTCGCCGGAGAACGGCACAGCCGCCCTCGAGGACGACGCTCCCGGCTACAAGGTGTCCGTCGAGCTTGACGGACAGCGCGTCGGCCTCGCACAGCCGGTGGACCCGACGCTAAAGCCAGGGGCGTACGAGATCGACCTGGACCCCGTCCTGGTGGAAGGGGAGCATCTGATCACCGCCGAGGTACTGATCGTCGACCCGTCCGACGACCCGGACAGCGCCGGCATCCTCCACGAGACCGGCTCGGGCAAGGAGAGCGCGAACGCGTTGGCGATCACGCTCGACACGACCGCACCGGCCGCACCGCTCAGCGCCCCCGACCTGTTGTCGTCGAGCGACACCGGTGGCAACGAGATCGACAACATCACGACGATCACCAAGCCCGCCTTCCAGGGCTCGTCGGTCGAGCCGAACGCATTGGTGCGGCTGACGGCCGATCCGCCGGCCGGGGGGCCGTCCGTGGTCGGCAAGGACACCGTCACCTCGGGCGGCGACTACGAGGTCGTCAGCGATCCGCTCGACGACGGGACATACGACATGGCCGTGCGGTTCGAGGACCTCGCCGGCAATGTGAGCCCGGCGTCACCGTCCCTCCAGGTGACCATCGCCAACCAGTCGCTCACGCTCCCGGGCGCGACCGAGGACGTGCTCGTCGACGTCGACCAGGGCACTGTTACGGGCTACCCCGGCATCCCGGGCGGCTTCGTCGGTATCCGTGGGATCCCGGTGGTCAACCTCGACGCAGCCGGTAACGGCCTGGCCGTTCAGGGCGGAGCAGGCGACGAGTCGCTGACGTTCACACCGACGAGCGCCAATGGCGGGCGTCTGACCCGGACGAACTCGTCGCAGGTGCTGAACCTCTCCGGAGTGACGGGCGACGTGGCGATCAACCCCAAGGGCGGCGACGACGAGGTCACCATTGTGGGCACCACAGGAGCCGATTCGGTCCTCGGCACCGTGGACCTGCTGACCCTGCTCCGGGTCGAGGGGCTGCTGGGCCTCGCGATCACCACGGGCGAGACCGAGCGGATCGGCGTCACCGCGCGCGGCGGCAAGGACACGGTGGACCTCACCGTCATGGACACGGTCAGCGCCCTGCTGTCCGTCGACTCGGGTCCCCCGACCACGGCCGCGCCGCCGCAGGGGGACAAGCTGGTCGTGCGCAGGGGCTCCCCCTGGGGCTTGCTCAGCCACGCGCCCGGCGGGCCGAACACAGGAGCGGGCTCCGTATTCGTCAGATACCCGCTGACGACCGGAGCCGAGACGCGCATCGACTACGCGGAGACGGAACGCGTGACGCTGGAGCACTAGAGCACGCAGCCGAACGCGCAGCGGCCCTCGTGGCCGTCATGAGCTGCGCCCTGCCTTGATCACCGGGCAGGGCGCAGCGTGCGCTCCGCCTAACCGGCAGGACATCGCGGCCGCGTACCGATGCAGGACTGCGCCCCTGGCCGGCAGCGAGGCATTCAGCGCTGTGGCCCGATCGGAGCCCTTACCCTGGACGGGTGAGCGGTAACGACGTGGTTGGCGGAGTAGTGGACGGTTTGAAGACGTACGAGGTGCGCACCTACGGGTGCCAGATGAACGTTCACGACTCCGAGCGGCTGTCGGGCCTGCTTGAGGACGCCGGCTATGTCCGGGCGCCCGAGGGTGCCGACGGTGACGCCGACGTCGTCGTCTTCAACACCTGCGCGGTCCGGGAGAACGCCGACAACAAGCTGTACGGCAATCTCGGCCGGCTCGCGCCGATGAAGACCAAGCGGCCCGGGATGCAGATCGCCGTCGGCGGCTGCCTGGCCCAGAAGGACCGCGACACCATCGTCACGAGGGCGCCGTGGGTCGACGTCGTTTTCGGCACGCACAACATCGGCAAACTGCCGGTGCTGCTGGAGCGCGCCCGTATCCAGGAAGAGGCGCAGATCGAGATCGCGGAGTCGCTCGAGGCCTTCCCCTCGACGCTGCCGACCCGCCGTGAATCCGCGTACGCCGCGTGGGTCTCCATCTCGGTCGGCTGCAACAACACCTGCACCTTCTGCATCGTCCCGGCGCTGCGCGGCAAGGAGAAGGACCGCCGGCCCGGCGACATCCTGGCCGAGGTCGAAGCGCTCGTCGCGGAGGGCGTCTCCGAGATCACGCTGCTCGGCCAGAACGTCAACGCGTACGGCTCCGACATCGGGGACCGCGAGGCATTCAGCAAGCTGCTGCGCGCCTGCGGAAACATCGAGGGCCTGGAGCGGGTCCGCTTCACCTCGCCGCACCCGCGCGACTTCACGGACGACGTGATCGCCGCGATGGCCGAGACGCCGAACGTCATGCCGCAGCTGCACATGCCGCTCCAGTCGGGCTCGGACCCGATCCTGAAGGCAATGCGCCGCTCGTACCGGCAGGAGCGCTTCCTCGGGATCATCGAGAAGGTGCGCGCCGCGATTCCGCACGCCGCCATTTCCACCGACATCATCGTGGGCTTCCCCGGCGAGACCGAGGAGGACTTCGAGCAGACCATGCACGCGGTGCGCGAGGCCCGCTTCGCGAACGCGTTCACCTTCCAGTACTCCAAGCGCCCCGGCACCCCGGCGGCGGAGATGGACGGCCAGATCCCCAAGGAGGTCGTCCAGGAGCGCTATATGCGCCTGGTCGCCCTCCAGGAGGAGATCTCCTGGGAGGAGAACAAGCAGCAGGTCGGCCGGACGCTGGAGGTCATGGTCGCGGAGGGCGAGGGCCGCAAGGACGGCGCCACGCACCGGTTGTCGGGGCGCGCCCCGGACAACCGTCTCGTCCACTTCACGAAGCCGGACGAGGACGTGCGCCCGGGCGATGTGGTGACCGTCGAGATCACCTACGCCGCCCCGCACCACCTGCTGGCGGAGGGCGCCGCGAAGTCCGTACGACGCACCCGCGCCGGCGACGCTTGGGAGAAGCGCAATGCCGCCGAGGCGGCGAAGCCGGCCGGAGTGATGCTGGGACTGCCCAGGATCGGTGTGCCGGAGCCGCTGCCGGCGGCTGCGGCTCCGGGGTGCGGCTGCGACTGACGGACGGACGCGGCGTGCGGCGCATGCCCGTCGCCCGGGCCGGGACCTGGGCACGGACGCCGCCTGACTATGGACGCAGGCCTGACTATGGACGCCGGCCTGACCGCGGACGCCGGTCTGACCACGCATTAGGCTGGCGATCATGCTTGTCGCCGCCGCCGTGTGCCCCTGCCCGCCGCTGCTCGTGCCCGACGTCGCCGCGGGTGCCGCGCCCGAACTCGACGCGGCGCGGAGCGCGTGCGCCGACGCCCTCGGGGTGCTCGCTGCCGCCCGGCCCGACTCGCTGTTCGTGGTCGGCCCCGCCGGGCAGGACGGCCGCGGTACGCACCTCGCGGGCGCGACCGGGTCCTTCCACGGCTTCGGTGTGGACGTCGATGTACGGCTCGGAGTCGGCCCGGGTCAGGAGCGCCCGCTGCCGCCGTCCCTGGCTGTCGCCGCCTGGCTGCTCGGCCGCGCGCAGTGGGCGGATGCCCCGGTGGAGGGTCTCGGCGTCGGCGATCCCCTCGCCGGTGACCGCTGCCTGGCCCTCGGGCGGGAACTGGGCGCCCGGGCGGAGCGCGTCGCGCTGCTGGTGATGGGCGACGGCAGTGCGTGCCGCACGCTCAAAGCCCCCGGCTATCTGGACGAGCGGGCGGCCGACTTCGACCGGGAGGCGGCCCGGGTACTGGGCGCGGCCGATGTCGATGCGCTCAAGGCGCTGGACGAGTCGCTGGCGTACGAACTCAAGGCGGCGGGCCGGGCTCCCTGGCAGGTGCTCGCGGGAGCCGCCGAGGGGGCGGGCCTGGCCGGGCAGCTGCTCTACGAGGACGCCCCGTACGGCGTCGGCTATTTCGTGGCCGCCTGGTCCTAGCGGTTCCCGTTCCGGTGGCGGAATCCGCTCCGGCGGAATGTGTACCGGCGGAATCCGGTCTGGCGGACCCATGACGGCGGAAGGCCGCGGAACGAGTTGTTCCGCGGCCATCCGCCGGTGAATGTCAGGAAGCCGGCGGCGTAGCGCCGTCGTCCTTGTGGGTGCCGTCGTCCTTGTGGGCAATGCGGCCCAGGGCATCCTTGGCCTTGCCGGTGCCAGACTCGATCTTGCTGCTGTACTTGCCCTTGGTCTTTGCGTCGACCGTTTTCGCGGCCTTCTCCAGACCGTGCTCGATCTTGCCCCCGTGCTGCTGCGCGAGGTCAGAGACCTTGTCCTTGGCCGGGGCGAGCTTGGCCTTCAACGTATCCATGAAGCCCATGGGGCACCTTCCCTCGGGGACTATTTGCGGGCGCCCTCGCCGGCTTCGTTGTCCGCCGCCTCCTCGGCCGACTGCTGCTTCGGAATCTCCACGCCTTCGGCGGCCGCGGTCTCGGAGACCCCGGCATCCGCGGTTTCTGTGACCTCATCCGCAGCGCCCTTCGACGCCTCCGCCTCGGAACCGCACTCAACCGGGGAGTCGGCCGTCAGAGTACTGGCGGTCTCCTCCTCGGTTGACGCCTCGGCGGTCGTCTTGGGCTTACGAAGAAACCGTGAAAAAACGCCCATATCTGCTCCATAGCCTACTCGTGTGGGCGAAGTTCCGCGTCGCCCCGA
The DNA here is from genome assembly GCF_042888505.1 of Streptomyces sp. NPDC002870. Taxonomy (NCBI): domain Bacteria; kingdom Bacillati; phylum Actinomycetota; class Actinomycetes; order Kitasatosporales; family Streptomycetaceae; genus Streptomyces; species Streptomyces sp. NPDC002870. The sequence goes on along the minus strand of NZ_JBIAPW010000016.1, from coordinate 93,886 downwards.
GCGTCCCATTGCGCCGCCCGCGGGCACCGGTCGAGAAACCGGCGTTCGGAACCTCGCAACAGCCAACGAACCCGCACTCGTGCCGTCACCTCGCTCGTTCGGGGACATGTCCGCGGGTTTGCGAGACTGGGGCAGTGAGAAGCGCAGCTCCCGCCCCGCGGGTCATCGCAGTTGTCGGCCCCACCGCGGCCGGAAAGTCCGATCTGGGCGTTTTCCTCGCCCGGCGGTTGGGCGGCGAAGTCGTCAACGCCGACTCCATGCAGCTCTACCGAGGGATGGATATCGGCACCGCAAAACTGACGACCGACGAGCGCGGCGGGATCCCGCACCAGCTCCTCGACATCTGGGACGTCACCGAGACCGCGAGCGTCGCCGAGTACCAGAAGCTGGCCAGAGCGGAGATCGACCGCCTTCTCGCCGAAGGCCGTACGCCCGTCCTCGTCGGCGGCTCCGGGCTCTACGTACGCGGCGCCATCGACGCCCTCGAATTCCCCGGCACCGACCCCGTGATCCGCGCCCGGCTCGAGGAGGAGCTGACGGGGCACGGCTCCGGCGCCCTGCACGCCCGCCTCGCCGCCGCCGACCCCGAGGCCGGCAAGGCGATCCTGCCCAGCAACGGCCGCCGCATCGTCCGGGCCCTCGAAGTCATCGAGATCACCGGCAAGCCCTTCACCGCCAATCTTCCCCGCCATGACGCCGTCTACGACACGGTCCAGATCGGCGTCGACGTGGCCCGCCCCGAGCTCGACGAACGCATCGCGCTGCGCGTGGACCGGATGTGGGAAGCGGGCCTCGTCGACGAAGTGCGCGCGCTGGAGGCGCAGGGTCTGCGCGAGGGGCGCACGGCATCGCGTGCGCTCGGCTACCAGCAGGTGCTCACGGCGCTCGCGGGGGAGTGCACCGAACAGGAGGCGCGCGAGGAGACCGTGCGCGCCACCAAGCGCTTCGCGCGCCGCCAGGACTCATGGTTCCGCCGGGACCCGCGTGTGCACTGGCTGAGCGGCGCGGCCGGGCACCGGACGGAACTTCCGCATCAGGCGCTGACGTTGGTCGAACGAGCGGTCACAGCCTGATCACGTGATGGCATCGGGACGCTCTGCCCGTCATTCCGGCGCCCTGGAGCGTGCCATCATCGAGCATCGATCGACGTGGAGTCCGAGTTGGGAGGGCGCGTGGCGATGGAGGCCGGCCCTCGCGACACAGAACAGGAACGGCGAGACGCAGCGGACAGCGCGTCCCGTCTGAGTCCGGACGGGCCTGACGAACAGGACGTGTTGGCGGACGAGGTCGAGGTCGAACTGCGACCGCAGCGCAGGCTGCGGATCTGGCAGCTCGCTCCCATCGTGATGCTCGCTGCCGTCGGCTCCCTGATGTTCGCCTTCCCGCTCGCCTTCGGCACCGGCGACGGCGGCGCGGTCGTCGCCATGCTGGGCCTGCTGATCAGCTGCTGCGCCGCGGGCTGGGGTGTGATGGCCGCCCGCCGCGTGGGCCACACCTGGCCGGGACTGCCGCCCCGCGGCTCCGGCGAGCGCGCCGACTGGCGAGTCATCGCCCTGTACGTCGGCGTGGGCGCGGTGCTCGTCGCGCTCGCCGTCTGGCGAGTGGCCCGGCTCCGCTGACTGCGGGTCGAGTGGCCGGGCTCCGCCGAATGCGAGTCGATCGGCCCCGCCGACCATGGGGCGAGCCGCCCGGCCCTGCCGAGTGTCCGAGGGGCCTCGTACGATGGACCGCGTGAGCACCTCGCAGACCTCGCCGATCGCCTTCCTCAAGGGCCACGGGACCGAGAACGACTTCGTGATCGTCCCCGACCCGGACAACGCCGTCGACCTGCCCGCCCCCACCGTCGCCAAGCTGTGCGACCGCCGGGCCGGCATCGGCGGCGACGGTCTGCTGCGTGTCGTACGGTCCGCTGCGCACCCCGAGGCGCGCACGATGGCCGAAGAGGCCGAGTGGTTCATGGACTACCGCAACGCAGACGGATCGATCGCCGAGATTTGCGGCAATGGCGTACGCGTCTTCGCCCGCTATCTTCAGCGCGCGGGCCTCGTCGAGGTGGGTGACCTCGCGGTGGCCACCCGCGGCGGCGTCAAGAAGGTGCACATCGCCAAGGACGGTGACGTCACGGTCTCCATGGGCCGCGCGCTGTTGCCCGAGTCGGGCGTCACGGTCACCGTCGACGGCCGCAGCTGGCCCGCCCTGAATGTGAACATGGGCAACCCCCACGCGGTCGCCTTCGTCGAGGACCTGGACCACGCCGGGAACCTTCTCTCCGTGCCCCCCTTCAGCCCGGCGTCCGTCTACCCGGACGGGGTGAACGTCGAGTTCGTCGTCGACCGCGGCGAGCGCCATGTCGCCATGCGTGTGCATGAGCGTGGCTCCGGCGAGACCCGCTCGTGCGGCACGGGCGCGTGCGCCGTGGCTGTGGCGGCCGCCCGCAGGGACGGCGCGGACCCTTCGGTCACCGGCGCCCCCGTCACGTACACCGTGGATCTGCCCGGCGGGCGTCTGGTGATCACGGAGCGGCCTGACGGCGAGATCGAGATGACCGGCCCCGCCGTGATTGTCGCCGAGGGACACATCGACCCCGTCCTCTTTACCTAGATCACCCCGGTAAGGACCGAAACCGTGATCGCTTAGAGCTTCGCTCGAATGGGTGATCCGTTTCACGCTGAGCGAGAGCCGGACTGCGCCACGTGGTGGGCTCGGTAGCATCAAGCACCGGCCCGGAGGGCGCGCCTGTCCTTCCCACCGCCGGTCGAAGCTGCCGGAGGTGCCCCATGAGTGCAGAGGCCGCCAACCCTGGTGCCCACAGTCGCAGACGTGGGCGTCCCAGGATCGACCTCCGCAGGCTTGGCCGTGCCGCGCTCCTCGGGCCCGCGTCCCGCGACCGGCTGCCCGACGCGATCGGGCACGTGGCAGAGGCGCATCGGGCACACCACCCGGAGGCCGACCTCGCCATCCTGCACAAGGCGTATGTCCTGGCCGAGACCTCCCACCGCGGACAGTTCCGCAAGAGCGGCGAGCCCTACATCACGCACCCGCTCGCCGTCACGCTCATCCTCGCCGAACTGGGCGCGGAGACCACGACCTTGACCGCCTCACTCCTTCACGACACAGTCGAGGACACCGAGGTGACGCTCGATCAGGTACGGACGGAGTTCGGCGCCGAGGTCTGCTATCTGGTCGACGGCGTCACCAAGCTGGAGAAAGTCGACTACGGCGCGGCAGCCGAGCCCGAGACCTTCCGCAAGATGCTCGTCGCCACCGGCAACGACGTCCGCGTGATGTCGATCAAACTCGCCGACCGGCTGCACAACATGCGCACCCTCGGCGTGATGCGCCCCGAGAAGCAGGCTCGCATCGCCAAAGTCACCCGCGACGTCCTCATCCCCCTCGCCGAGCGGCTCGGAGTCCAGGCGCTCAAGACCGAGCTGGAGGACCTCGTCTTCACGATCCTCCACCCGGAGGAGTACGAACGCACGCGCGCCCTCATCGCGGACAACGCGACCGCCTGGGACGCTCTCGACGCCATCGCCGAGAAATTCAGGACAGTGCTGCGGGACGCCGACATCGCGGCCGAAGTCCTCATCAGACCCCGCCACTTCGTCTCCGTGCACCGCGCGCGGCTCAAGCGCGGCGGGCTGCGCGGCACGGACTTCGGACGGCTGCTCGTGCTGGTCGGCGAGGACGCCGACTGCTATGGCGTGCTGGGCGAACTGCACACCTGCTTCACCCCGGTGATCTCGGAGTTCAAGGACTTCATCGCCGCCCCGAAGTTCAACCTGTACCAGTCGCTGCACACCGCCGTCGCAGGGCCGGACGGCGCGGTCGCCGAAGTCCTCATCCGTACCCACCAGATGCACAAGGTCGCCGAGGCCGGAGTGATCGCCCTCGGCAATCCGTATGTGCCCCCGGAAAGTGCAGCGGGGACCGAGCCGGCCGACGGCGAGCGCGCCGACCCCACCAGGCCCGGCTGGCTCTCCCGCCTCCTGGACTGGCAGCAGTCCACCCCCGACCCCGACACTTTCTGGACCTCCCTGCGCGCGGATCTGGCGCAGGACCGCGAGATCACCGTCTTCCGCGCCGACGGCGGCGCGCTCGGTCTGCCGGCCGGTGCGAGTTGTGTGGACGCCGCCTACGCGCAGTACGGCGACGAGGCGCACGCCTGCATCGGCGCGCGCGTCAACGGCCGTCTGGCGACGCTCAGTACGGTGCTGAGCGACGGCGACACCGTGCATCTGCTGCTCGCGCAGGACGTCCAGGACGCCGCTTCCGGCCCGTCGCCCGAGTGGCTCGACCATGCCCGCACACCCGCCGCGCGCATCGCCATCACCACCTGGCTCGCAGCGCATCCGGAGGGCGCGAACGTCGCGGCGGCCGCCCCCCGCAGACCCGCGCCGGTCACCGCCGACCGGCCCGCCGCCGCGAACGCTGTCGTCGACCTGCCGGACGCGACCGTACGACTCGCGGGCTGCTGTACGCCGGTGCCGCCCGACGCCGTCACCGGCTTCGCGGTACGCGGCGGCACCGTGACGGTCCACCGGAAGGAGTGTCCCGCCGTGGCCCGTATGAAGTCCCTCGACCGCGAGCCCATCCCGGTGCGTTGGGGCGACGCCGCCGAGTGTCGCGTCACCCTGATCGCGGAGTCCTTCGGCAGGCCGCGACTGCTCGCCGACCTCACCGAGGTCATCGCCACTGAGGGCGCGGCGATCGTGTCGGCGACCGTCGAGCCGCCGAGCGAGCAGCGCGTACGGCACACGTACACCCTTCAACTCCCGGACGCCGCAGGCCTTCCCGCCCTGATGCGCGCCATGCGTGATGTGCCGGGGGTGTACGACGTGAGCCGCGCCCAGCATCCGGCGGCCACCGCCTGACCTCGTTCGGGTGGGCACGGCGCGCGCCGTCATGGTCATCGCCGGGCGCGCTGATAGCCGTAGGGCATGCTGCTCACCTCTCGGCGCCTGCGGGCCGCCCTGCTGGCCACCGCCTCGGCAACCCTCGTCGCCGCGACCCTGCCACCGCCCGCACCGCTCGGCATCGGTGACCCCCTCTTCCCGCACCTGGGCAATCCCGGCTTCGATGTCCTCGCGTACGACATCGCCTTCACCTATCGCGGCAGCAACACCACGCCGCTGGACGCCGTCACCAGGATCGACGCCAGGGCGGACCAGCGGCTGGAGCGCATCAACCTCGACTTCTCGCACGGCACCGTCCGTACGGTCCAGGTGAACGGCCGTCCCGCTGAGTTCAACACCGCCGGAGAGGATCTGGTCGTGGAGCCGGCCGCCGCCGTCGAGCAGGACTCGCGGATGCAGATCACGATCACCCACACCAGCGATCCGAGTGGCACGGATGGCGCGGGGGGCTGGGTGCGTACCCGCGACGGGCTGGCGATGGCGAACCAGGCAGACGCCGCGCACCGGGTATTCCCGTGCAACGACCACCCCGCCGACAAGGCGTACTTCACCTTCCGTATCACCGCCCCCAAGGAGCTCACAGCGGTGGCCAACGGCGTACGGAGGCTGAAGGTATGGACGGGTGGTACCACCACGACATGGAAGTACCAGACAAAGCACCCCATGGCCACCGAGCTCGCGCAGGTGTCGATCGGCCGCTCGGCCGTCATTCAGCGCCAGGGGCCGGGCGGACTGGTCGTGCGTGATGTGGTGCCTGCCGTGGACCGCGAGAAGCTGGAGCCCTGGCTGAAGAAGACCCCCGAGCACCTGGAGTGGATGGAGAGGCGCGTCGGCCGCTACCCCTTCGAAACGTACGGAGTGCTGATCGCCGACGCCGACACCGGATTCGAGCTGGAGACGCAGACGCTGTCGCTGTTCGAGCGCTCGATCTTCGTCGACGGCGTACTGCCCGAGTGGTACGTCGACTCGGTGATGGTGCACGAACTGGCCCACCAGTGGTTCGGCAACAGCGTCTCGCCCCGCACCTGGTCCGATCTCTGGCTCAACGAAGGGCACGCCACCTGGTACGAGGCGACGTACGCCGAGGAGAAGGCGCAGCAGCCGCTGGAGACGCGGATGCGCGAGGCGTACAGGCGGTCCGACCAGTGGCGGGCGGACGGCGGGCCGCCCGCGGCGCCCAAGCCGCCGACGCCGGACAAGAAGATCAGCCTCTTCCGGCCGGTGGTGTACGGCGGCAGCGCACTGGTCCTGTACGCGCTACGTCAGACCATCGGCAAGGACGCCTTCGCGGAGCTCGAGCGGGCCTGGGTGAGGGAGCACCGGGACGGGACGGCGACGACCGCCGACTTCACGGCGCTGGCTTCGCGGATCGCGGGGCGTGACCTGTCGGCGTTCTTCGCCGAGTGGCTGTACGCGGACCGGACGCCGCCGATGCCCGGGCACCCGGACTGGCGGAGCACCGCTCCCATGGCCCCCCAGGCCCGCTGAAGGCGCCGCGCAGCCCAGTGAAACCTGGGTGACGGCCCTGGCAGGACCGTGCGACCATCAACGGGTCGGCGACGCGGGCGGGGCCGGAACCCTTTCGGGGAATCATCCGGGGCCATTACGCGTTGTGACTGAGGTACCGGAATTCTTCTCCGGGACCTTTCAGCGGTTTTCAGCGATTTTTCAATCGACGTAAGGATCCAATGACCTCCTCTTCATCCCCTTCCCAGGACGAGCAGAGCTTCGCGGAGACGCGCACCGAGAGCCTTCGGGCCGATGCCCTGATGGAAGAGGACGTCGCCTGGAGCCACGAGATCGACACAGAGCGGGACGGCGATCAGTTCGACCGCTCCGAGCGCGCAGCGCTGCGGCGTGTGGCGGGCCTGTCCACCGAGCTCGAGGATGTCACCGAGGTCGAGTACCGGCAGCTGCGCCTCGAGCGTGTTGTGCTGGTCGGCGTATGGACCACGGGGACGAGCCAGGACGCGGAGAATTCCCTCGCGGAGCTTGCGGCGCTTGCGGAGACCGCCGGCGCGCTGGTGCTCGACGGCGTCATCCAGCGCCGCGACAAGCCGGACCCGGCCACGTACATCGGCTCGGGCAAGGCGCAGGAGTTGCGTGACATCGTGCTCGAGACCGGAGCCGACACCGTCGTCTGTGACGGTGAGCTCAGCCCCGGCCAGCTGATCCACCTCGAGGACGTCGTCAAGGTCAAGGTGGTCGACCGCACGGCCCTGATCCTCGACATCTTCGCCCAGCACGCCAAGTCCCGAGAGGGCAAGGCGCAGGTCGCGCTGGCACAGATGCAGTACATGCTGCCGAGGCTGCGTGGCTGGGGTCAGTCGCTGTCCCGTCAGATGGGCGGCGGCGGCAGTGGCGGCATGGCCACCCGTGGTCCCGGTGAGACCAAGATCGAGACTGACCGGCGTCGGATCCGCGAGAAGATGGCGAAGATGCGCCGGGAGATCGCGGAGATGAAGACGGGCCGCGAGATCAAGCGCCAGGAGCGCCGGCGCAACAAGGTGCCCTCGGTCGCGATCGCCGGTTACACCAACGCTGGAAAGTCGTCGCTGCTCAACCGCCTCACGGGCGCCGGCGTCCTGGTGGAGAACGCGCTGTTCGCCACCCTGGACCCGACCGTCCGCCGGGCCGAGACTCCGAGCGGCCGGCTCTACACCCTCGCCGACACCGTCGGGTTCGTCCGGCATCTGCCGCACCACCTGGTCGAGGCGTTCCGCTCCACGATGGAGGAGGTCGGGGAATCCGATCTGATCCTGCACGTCGTGGACGGATCGCACCCGGCGCCGGAGGAGCAGCTGGCCGCCGTGCGTGAGGTGATCCGCGATGTGGGTGCGCTCGACGTGCCCGAGATCGTGGTGATCAACAAGGCGGACGCGGCCGATCCGCTCGTACTGCAGCGGCTGCTGCGCATCGAGCGGCACGCGATCGCGGTGTCGGCGCGGACCGGCAGGGGCATCGACGAGCTGCTCGGGCTGATCGACGTCGAACTGCCGCGGCCCGAGGTCGAGATCGAGGTCCTCGTGCCGTACACCCAGGGCGGGCTGGTCTCGCGGGTGCATGCGGACGGCGAGGTTCTCTCCGAGGAGCACACCACCGAGGGCACGCTGCTCAAGGCGCGGGTGCACGAGGAGCTGGCAGCGGCGCTGGCGCCGTATGTACCGGCGACTCGCTGATCGCGTCGCCGATCCGGCTCAACTGATCAAGGCGGAAGGCCCGTACCCCTCGCGAGGGGTACGGGCCTTCTACGCACTTGTGCATGATCGCGCCGTTGTCGAGGGCGACGCCCACCGACTCCGCCAGCGACTTGGCGCCTTTCTCCGGCCTTCCGGGGCCACCCCTACTGCGGCACCACTCTTTGGCGGTGCCTGATTGCGGAGTCGAGACAGGGCCTCACTTGGACGGAGTCTCCAGGAGGAAGGAAGAGGGACCCTGCCGCCGACCGGCCGCAAGCCCCCACCTTCCGTCAGTCACACGGACTTGCCCGCGCCGCGCCTACCGGCCCGCGAACTTCTTGCTGACCGCGTCGTAGATGCCCTTGGCCTCGTCGCCCAGGCGCGGACCCGCAAGCCAGCCGGCCGTGACCGGGCCGATAGAGGTGTTCGACACCAACGCGGGCTTGCCGTCCTGGCCCTTGGCGACCCAGCCGCCGCCGGAGGAACCTCCGGTCATGGTGCAGCCGATCCGGTACATCGTGGGGTCGTTGGCCTTGATGGACAGCCGGCCCGGCTGGTCCGAGCATTCGAAGAGCTTCTGGCCGTCGAACGGCGGCGCCGCCGGGTAGCCGGTGGCGGTCATGTTGTCGATCTTCGTCACGGCCGGAGCGTTGAAGTCCACCGGAAGCGCCGAACCGACCGTCTCCTCCAGCGACTTGCCCGTACCGCCCTTCTCGGGGGTGACGTGGATCACGGCGTAGTCGTACGGAGCGCCCTGGCCGCCGGTCGCCGCGCCCTGGGAGATCCACTGCTCGGAAGTCTGGGCCCAGTCGCCCCACCACACGCCGTACGGAGCGATCTCTTCCTTCGGCGTGGTCTCCAGCTCGGAGGTGGACTTGGCGCTGTCGTTGTACGACGGGACGAAGGCGATGTTGCGGTACCAGCCGCCCTTCTTGCCGGCATGCACACAGTGGCCCGCCGTCCACACCATGTTGGACTTACCGGGGTTGGCCGGGTCCTTCACCACGGTCGCGGAGCAGACCATCGAACCCTCCGGGCCGTCGAACAGGACCTTCCCGGCCTCGGCGGCGTTGGAGTGGTACGGAGCGTTCACGGCCTGCGCCTTGACCGGCGCGGGAGTCGGGTCCGTGACACCCTCGTCGCCCGATATGTCATTGTCGACGGGCTTCTCCGGCGGCTTACTGGCATCGCGCATCCGGTCCGGGTCCCAGTGGTCCTCGATGATCGGGTTGACGAAGTCCTGAGCCTCACGCAGCCACTGGTCCTTGTCCCAGTTCTTCCACTCGCCGTTCTTCCACTTGTCCAGGTCGATCCCGTGCTCCTTGAGCCGGTCCTTGAGATCGTCCGGGATGGTGATCTTCCCGTCGGTGGACTGGCCGGCGGGCGGGCTCGGCTTGTCGCCCGCGTTGTCCTCGCTCGGACCGCAGGCGGTGGCAGCCAGCGCGAGCACGGCGGCGATGGAAGCCGCGGCCAGCGTCGGGCGAATGGGTCGCATGTCGTGATCCCCCTGGGACTTCGGTACTTCTGCACTGTCTGAAATCTGTTGGAACTGCCGGAACTGCTGGAACTGCCGCAACTCCGCAAAGGCGTTGCTCGCCCCGGCCGCTGTGCCGGGCCGGAGTGCGGCCCCCACTATGCCGGTGCCGATGGGGACGGCGTGCACCAGGTCCGCGGTTCCGTCACCGCAACGATCTTCCGATGGCCCGTGATCCCCGGCTTCCGGCGTCGTTGGTACGTACGGGGTGCCCACGGTCAGCGTTCAGCCGGGCTCGGCGGCGTACGAACGCGATACCGACGTGCAACGCAACTGTGACAGCGGGAGGACCAACAGCCGTGGCCGTGACCGAACCTGCTCCGGTGGTGCTGTCCGCCGCGCACGAGGGGATTCTGCGCCGCCAGTCGCTCCGCGAGTCCGCGGCCCGAACCTATGCGCGCTCGCTGCCCATCGTCCCCGTACGGGCCAGGGGGCTGACGATCGAGGGCGCGGACGGCCGGCGCTATCTCGACTGCCTCTCCGGGGCGGGGACTCTGGCACTCGGGCACAACCACCCCGTGGTCCTCGAGGCGATCAAGAAGGTCATCGACTCGGGGGCACCGCTGCACGTGCTCGACCTCGCCACCCCGGTCAAGGACGCCTTCACCACGGAGCTGTTCGCCACGCTGCCGCGGGAGTTCGCCGATGACGGACGGATCCAGTTCTGCGGGCCCGCGGGCACCGACGCAGTCGAGGCCGCCCTCAAACTCGTCCGCACGGCCACCGGCCGAAGCGGCCTTCTCTCGTTCACCGGTGCGTACCACGGGATGACGGCCGGCGCCCTGGACGCTTCGGGCGGTGCCACCGATGTACGCGTGACCCGGCTGCCCTTCCCGCAGAACTACCGCTGCCCCTTCGGGGTCGGCGGCGAGCGCGGCGCCGAACTCGGCGCCCGCTGGACCGAGAACCTTCTGGACGACCCCAAGGGCGGGGTGCCCAGGCCGGCCGGGATGATCCTGGAACCGGTGCAGGGGGAGGGCGGGGTGATCCCGGGCCCCGACGCCTGGATGCGAAGGATGCGAGAGATCACCGCGGCCCGCTCCATCCCGCTGATCGCCGACGAAGTGCAGACGGGCGTCGGGCGGACCGGCACCTTCTGGGCGGTCGAGCACAGCGGAATCGTGCCCGATGTGATGGTGCTCTCCAAGGCGATCGGCGGCTCCCTTCCGCTTGCCGTGGTCGTCTACCGGTCCGAACTCGACGCCTGGCAGCCCGGTGCCCATGCGGGCACGTTCCGCGGCAACCAGCTCGCCATGGCAGCGGGAGCGGCCACCCTCGCGTTCGTACGCGAGAACCGGCTCGCCGACCGCGCCGCGATCCTCGGCGCCCGCATGCTGGGCCGCCTCCAGGGACTGGCCGCGGCACACCCCTGCATCGGGGACGTACGCGGCAGGGGCCTCATGATCGGCGTCGAACTCGTCGACCCGGACGCCGCATCCCCGGACGCTCTCGTCCCGCCGCCCGCTCCCGCCCTCGCCGCCGCCGTCCAGCAGGCGTGCCTGGACCGCGGGCTCATCGTCGAACTCGGCGGACGCCACTGCGGCGTGGTGCGGCTGCTCCCTCCTCTCACCCTCACCGACGAACAAGCCGTGGCCGTCCTCGACCGTTTTGCCGATGCCCTGGCCGCCGCCGAGCGCTCCCTGCAACGCCGTACCGACAGCGGGCAGTCCTACTGACCCGTACAAATCACAAGGAAGACCTCTGTGAACCCCACCCCCGCACCCGATGTGCCCGAGGCCGACGGCCGTCCCACCGCCCAGCACCAAGGAAAGGACGGAGTGCGCGGCCCCCTCACGATCGAGGCGGCTACGGTGCCGCGCCAACAGGCCGAGGGCCATGGTGAACAGCACACCGCGGACACGCCTACGGGCGGCGCGGGAGCCGTCGAACTCCTCGACCACCCGGATCCATGCCGCGCTGCGGACGCGGCCGCGGTCGAGAGTCTGCTCCGCTGCTGGGTGCGGGAGAACAACCTCGACAGGCCCGACGGACACACCTTGCGCATCCCGCTGCACGCCAGCGGCACCGCACTGCTCGTCCCCATCCGCTACTGGTCGGCCAGTGGATGGCACCGCTTCGGTCTGCCGGCCCTCGAAGGAGGGCCGCGGGACGCGCCCGGTGCCGACGCCGTCACCGTCGCCGCCCTCCTCGGCAGGGAAGCGGGTCAGAGCGAAGGAGCCGACCTGGTCGGCCGGGTCGCCGACTCCGTACGGCGCACCGCCGACTTCATCACCGACCGCCGCGCTCGCCCCGCCCCCGACCCCGAGGCGGATCTCTTCCTCACTGCCGAGCAGTCGCTCCTGCTCGGCCACCCTCTGCACCCGACACCCAAGAGCCGCGAAGGACTGTCCGAGGCCGAAGTCCGGCTCTACTCACCTGAGTTGCGCGGCTCCTTTCCGCTGCACTGGATGGCCGTAGACCGGTCCGTTCTGGCCACCGAATCGGCCTGGACGGAACACGGCCGCACCGTGCCGGCCGAACAACTCGCCGCCCGCCTCTGCGGAGACCTCCAACTCCCCGACCACTCCGTACCCTTGCCGCTCCATCCTTGGCAGGCCCGCGAACTGAAGCACCGCCCCGTGGTCGTCGAACTCCTCGACGCCGGTCTCCTGCATGACCTCGGCCCCTGTGGAGACCCCTGGCACCCCACCTCCTCGGTCCGCACCGTGCACCGTCCAGGCGCCCCGGCCATGCTCAAGCTCTCCCTCGGCGTACGCATCACCAACTCCCGTCGTGAGAACCTCCGCAAAGAACTCCACCGCGGCGTGGAGGTCCATCGGCTGCTCCGCACCGGCCTCGCCGAGCAGTGGCGGGCAGCCCACCCCCGCTTCGACATCGTGCGGGACCCCGCGTGGCTCGCCGTCGACACCGCTGCGGGCGGGCCCGTGCCCGGGCTCGACGTCATGGTGCGCCACAACCCGTTCGGCCTCGGCGACGACGCCGTCTGCATCGCCGGACTGACCGCGCTCCGCCCCTGGCCGGGCCGTGCTGGGATGCACTCGCGCCTCGCCGACGTCGTGGCCCGGCTCGCCGCCCGCACCGGCAGGCCCACCGGAGCCGTCGCCGCCGAGTGGTTCCTGCGCTACCTCGACCACGTCGTACGCCCGGTGCTCTGGCTGGACGCCACAGCAGGCATCGCACTCGAAGCCCACCAGCAGAACACCTTGGTGATCCTCGACCCCGACGGCTGGCCCGTCGGCGGCCGCTACCGCGACAACCAGGGCTACTACTTCCGCGAGTCTCACCGTGCCGAACTGGAACGCCGCCTTCCCGGCATCGGCTCCGCAAGCGACACCTTCGTCTCCGACGACGTCACCGACGAGCGCTTTGCCTACTACCTCGGCATCAACAATGTCTTCGGCCTGATCGGAGCGTTCGGAGCGCAGCACCTCGCCGACGAGCGCGTACTCATCGCCGCTTTCCGGCAGTTCCTCAAGGCGACCGCCGACCTCGGCTCGCCACTGCCCGCGCAGCTCCTCGACGCCCCCACGCTCCGGTCCAAAGCCAATCTGCTCACCCGGCTCCGAGGTCTCGACGAGCTCATCGGCCCGGTCGACACCCAGTCCGTCTACGTCACGATCACCAACCCCCTTCGTCCCTGAGACGACACAACCTGACCGAACTGCGAGAGGAGAGCCCCGCTGTGCCTCACATCGATGCGAGCACCGACGCCGGAGCCGGCCCCGCCCCCCAGCTCGGCGGGAGCGTCGAGGACACCCTGGATCTGCGGCTCCCCGAGGAACTCCTCGCGCTGTTCCCGGAGGACGAGCGATCCGGCGACCCCGAGCAGGGGGACATCACCGTCGTCGGCGATCTGCTGGACAATCCCGCCGACTGGGGCTCCGCCGCCACCCCCGCAGGGGACTTCCATCTCGTCCCCGTACGCATCGAACGCGATCTGGCACGGATCAGCCGCTGGATGAACGACCCGGCAGTGGCTGCTTTCTGGGAACTGGCGGGACCTGACTCCGTCACCGCCGCCCATCTGCGCGCCCAGGTCGACGGCGACGGACGCAGCATCCCCTGCCTCGGCGTGCTCAGCGGCATCCCCATGAGCTACTTCGAGATCTACCGCGCCGATCTCGACCCCATGGCGCGGTACTACCCGGCCCGTCCGCATGACATCGGTATCCACCTCCTGATCGGGGGCGTCGCCGACCGCGGCCGCGGTGTCGGTTCCACCCTCCTCAGAGCTGTCGCCGATCTCGTACTCGACAATCGGCCCCGATGCGCACGCGTCATCGCGGAACCCGACCTGCGCAACACCCCCTCCGTCTCCGCCTTCCTGAGCGCCGGCTTCCGCTTCTCCGCCGAAGTCGACCTCCCTGACAAACGGGCCGCCCTCTTGGTCCGCGATCGCGCGCTTCGCAACCTGCTGTGAACGACCCGCTGCCTTACATACACCGCTCGACCCGCATCGGTTCCACTCGAGGAGTCCCCGTGCCGAAGGCCCCTGCCGCCCATGACTCCGAACAGCCGCCCGCCGTCCCCTTCACCCCGCCCGGACTGAACGCACAGGCCTGGGACCGTGCGGCCGTGCGGCTCCTCGCCAAGATGCTCGGCGAGTTCGCCTACGAAGAGATCATCGAGCCGGTCCCGGCCGGACCCTCGGCACCGGACCCCCTCCCGCCCACATCCCGCGGCCGGCAAGCCGCCCCCGGCCGACCTGCGGACGCCACCCGTGGCTGCGACCAGTACGCCCTCACGCTCGACGACGGCAGCAACCTGACCTTTCTGGCCCGGCGCGGAGCATACGGAAGCTGGCGCGTCGATCCGGACTCCATCGAGCACGAGGGCCGGCCCTTCGCCGACCCGCTCGCCTTCCTCGCCCGCGCCCGCCGTCTTTTAGACCTCGACGGAGCCACCCTCGGCCACCTCGTCCGCGAGCTGACCGCCACCCTTGTCTGCGACACGGGATTCGGTCACTGCGCGCCGGCCGCGGGCGAGCTCGCCGACCTCGGCTATGCCGAGCTCGAAGGCCACCAGACCGGCCACCCGTGGCTCGTGCTCAACAAAGGCCGCATCGGATTCTCCGCCACGGACACCGCCCGCTGGTCGCCCGAGGCCCGCAGGCCCGCCCGGCTCCCCTGGATCGCGGTCAGCTGCACCCTCGCCGCCTACCGAGGAGTCCCAGGGCTCGCCGGACCCGACGACCTGTACGCCCGTGAACTCGAGGGGCCCGTCCGCGACTCCTTCGCCGCCTCGCTGCGTGCCAGGGGCTTCGACCCCGACACGTACCTCTTCCTCCCCGTACACCCCTGGCAGTGGGACGAGGTACTCCTGCCGCTCTTCGCGCCCGCCGTCGCGCGGGGCGACATCGTCCCGCTCCCCACGGACGGTGATCTACGGCTGCCGCAGCAGTCCATCCGTACCTTCGTCAACGTGGACCGCTCAGACCGGCACACAGTGAAACTGCCGCTGTCCATCCTCAACACCCTGGTCTGGCGCGGCCTGCCCACCGAACGCACCCTCGCCGCCCCCGCCGTCACCTCCTGGGTCCACGGACTGCGCGACGGGGACCCTTTTCTTCGCGACGAATGCGGTGTGATCCTCCTCGGGGAAGTCGCATCAATCACCGTCAAACACCCCCTCTACGACCACCTCCCCGAGGTGCCGTACCAGTACAAAGAGCTCCTCGGCGCGATCTGGCGCGAGCCGCTGCAGTCCCGGCTCGCGCCCGGCGAGCGGGCCCGCACCCTCGCCTCGCTGCTGCACACCGACGCCCAGGGCCGCGCTTTCACCGCCGAGCTGGTCGCACGATCCGGCTTCGCCCCCGCCGTCTGGCTCCAGCGGCTCTTCTCCGCGCTGCTGCCGCCGCTGCTGCACTTCCTCTACCGCTACGGCACCGTCTTCTCCCCGCACGGCGAGAACGCCATCGTCGTCTTCGACGACCAGGACGTCCCAGTACGCCTGGCGATCAAGGACTTCGTCGACGATGTGAACGTCAGCGCCCAGCCGCTGCCCGAGCACGACTCGATGCCCGACGACGTACGGAAGACCCTTCTTGCCGAGGAGCCCGCCTTCCTCACGCAGTTCATCCACTCAGGGCTCTTCGTCGGCGTCTTCCGCTTCCTCGCCCCCCTCTGCGAGGAGCAACTGGGCGTACCGGAGGAGCAGTTCTTCTCGCTCGTACGGGCTGAGATTCTGCGGCACCAGGCCCGTTTCCCGGAGCTCAAGGAGCGTTACGAGACGTTCGACCTGCTCACGCCACGTATCGAGCGGCTCTGTCTCAACCGCAACAGGTTGCATCTCGACGGCTACCGCGACCGCCCGGACCGCCCCCACGCCGCCGTCCACGGCACGGTCCCCAACCCGCTGAGCGCCCCTTGAAGGGACGAGGTGTGATGGCGTGGATGCGACGAGGTGTGATCGGGCTGTCATTGGTGCCCCGTAGGCTGGTCGAGCTATGACTAAGCCATCCCTCCCCGAGCTCCTGCACGCCGCCGTCACCGCCGTCGGCGGTGTGGAACGGCCTGGCCAGGTCACCATGGCCGAGGCCGTCGCCGAGGCTGTCGACGACAATTCCCACCTGCTGGTCCAGGCCGGCACCGGAACCGGAAAGTCGCTCGGCTATCTCGTGCCCGCCCTGGCGCACGGTGAGAGGGTCGTCGTGGCCACGGCCACCCTGGCCCTTCAGCGGCAGCTCGTGGAGCGTGATCTTCCGCGTACGGTCGAGGCACTGCACCCGCTGCTGCGCCGTCGGCCGGAGTTCGCGATGCTGAAGGGGCGTTCCAACTACCTCTGTCTGCACCGCCTGCACGAGGGTGTGCCGCAGGAGGAGGAAGACGGCCTCTTCGACCAGTTCGAGGCTGCCGCGCCCACCAGCAAGCTCGGTCAGGATCTGCTGCGGATGCGCGACTGGTCGGACGAGACTGAAACCGGGGATCGCGACGATCTCACTCCCGGAGTCTCCGACCGTGCCTGGGCACAGGTATCCGTCTCTTCACGGGAGTGCCTCGGGGCCACGAAATGCGCGTACGGCGCCGAATGCTTCGCAGAAGCGGCCCGTGAGCGCGCGAAGCTCGCGGATGTCGTCGTCACCAACCACGCGCTTCTCGCGATCGACGCGATCGAGGGCGCCCCGGTGCTTCCGCAGCACGAGGTACTGATCGTCGATGAGGCGCATGAGCTGGTCTCGCGGGTCACCGGCGTCGCCACCGGCGAGCTCACCCCCGGCCAGGTCAACCGTGCCGTGCGGCGCGCCGCCAAGCTGGTCAACGAGAAGGCCGCGGACGCTCTCCAGACCGCCTCCGAGACCTTTGAGCGCGTGATGGAGCTCGCCCTCCCCGGCCGCCTCGAGGAGATCCCCGAGGATCTCGGATACGCGCTTATGGCGCTGCGCGACGCCGCTCGCACGGTCATCTCTGCTCTCGGCAGCACCCGCGACAAGTCCGTCCAGGACGAGGACGCCGTACGCAAGCAGGCCCTGGCCTCCGTCGAGAACATCCATGACGTCGCCGAGCGCATCACCCAAGGCTCCGAGTACGACGTCGTCTGGTGCGAGCGCCACGATCGCTTCGGCGCGTCACTGCGGGTGGCACCGCTCTCCGTATCCGGTCTGCTGCGCGAAAAGCTCTTCACCGAGCGCTCGGTGGTGCTGACCTCTGCCACGCTCAAGCTCGGGGGTGACTTCAACGGAGTGGGGGCGTCGCTCGGGCTGGCCCCCGAGGGCACCGACGGTGAGGACATTCCGCAGTGGAAGGGGCTCGACGTCGGCTCGCCGTTCGACTATCCGAAGCAGGGCATCCTCTATGTCGCCCGCCATCTGTCGACGCCCGGCCGTGAAGGCTCCCGCGGCGACATGATGGACGAGCTCGCCGATCTGGTGGAGGCTGCCGGTGGCCGCACGCTGGGCCTCTTCTCCTCCATGCGAGCCGCCCAGGCGGCGGCCGAGGAGCTGCGCGGCAGGCTCGACATGCCGATCCTGCTCCAGGGCGAGGAGACCCTCGGTGAATTGATCAAGTCCTTCGCCGCCGACCCCGAGACCTGTCTGTTCGGCACGCTCTCGCTCTGGCAGGGCGTCGATGTTCCGGGAGCCAGCTGCCAGTTGGTGGTGATGGACCGGATTCCGTTCCCGCGCCCCGACGATCCGCTGATGAGCGCCCGCCAGAAGGCGGTGGAGGAGGCGGGCGGCAACGGCTTCATGGCTGTCGCCGCGACGCATGCCGCCCTGCTGATGGCCCAGGGCGCGGGCCGTCTCGTCCGGGCCATGGGGGACCGCGGGGTCGTCGCCGTGCTCGATCCGCGGCTGGCCAACGCCCGGTACGGCAGCTATCTGCGCGCCTCGCTGCCCGATTTCTGGTACACCACGGACCGCAACCAAGTGCGTCGCTCGCTGGCCGCGATCGACGCCGTAGCCAAGACGGACGGCAAGTAGCCGGACGGCATTCCGTCCGGGCGAAATGCTGTCCGGGCGAAATGCTTGCCGGAGGGAATGCTGTCCGGAGGGAATGCCGTCAGGGCAGAGCAGGGCCCCGGGACCGGCGCAGTGGGTCCCGGGGCCCGGTCAGAGCCGGCGGGTCGGTCACACCCGCCGCAGCACCGCTACCACCTTGCCGAGGATGGTGGCTTCGTCGCCTGGAATCGGCTGGTACGCCGCGTTGTGCGGGAGCAGCCACACATGGCCGTTCTCCCGCTTGAAACGCTTGACCGTGGCCTCCCCGTCCAGCATCGCTGCCACGATGTCGCCGTTCTCCGCGACGGGCTGGCGGCGCACGGTGACCCAGTCGCCGTCGCAGATCGCGGCCTCGATCATCGAGTCGCCGACGACCTTCAGCACGAACAGCTCGCCGTCGCCGACGAGCTGGCGGGGGAGCGGGAACACGTCCTCGACCGATTCCTCGGCGAGGATGGGGCCACCGGCCGCGATCCTGCCGACCAGGGGTACATACGACGCTGCCGGCTTGCCCGTCGTGTCGGTCGGCTGCGTGCTCGGCTGGTCGGAGCCACGCACCTCGTACGCCCTGGGCCGGTGCGGGTCCCGGCGCAGGAAGCCCTTCCGCTCCAGCGCCATCAGCTGATGCGCGACGGAGGAGGTGCTGGACAGTCCGACCGCTTGGCCGATCTCGCGCATCGACGGCGGGTATCCCCGCCGCTGCACGGAGTCACGGATCACCTCGATGACGCGCCGCTGCCGATCCGTGAGACCGGAGCTGTCCGCCCTGATCCCTGGAGGTCGGCCGGGCAGCGAACGCGTGGGCTTGGGTCCCTCGGGACTCGTGGCTGCGTCATTCATGGCATGCACCGGCTCGAATCGGTTCTGGGAGCGGTCCTGGGCAGTGATGGTGGCACTGTCTGCGGTGGTGGTCACGTCGGCCCCTCTCGAATGGTCTCCCTAGCTGGACAACGGTAGTGGGTTTCGAAAGGTTGCGCCAAACACACGTTCGAGTGAAAAATCGCAGATTGTCTGACGTGGGCGCCTGCCTGGGTGTATGTGCGAACGCTCGGACCGTAGGGCGACTGTGGCCATTAGAGCAACGTCCACCGCCGGAGTCGGCGGGGGCGGGGTGACGCCGACCGATTCCGGGGCGCTTTCCAGTCTTGCACCCGGCGGCCCGGAATCCACGGAACCGCGCGTCTCCCGTACCCTCGTGGCCGGTCCCGCGCCGCGTTCGTGTCGCTGCGTCATCACTCGTATGCCGCCCGTACGGTGCTCCCGCCGCGCGACACGCGTTGAGACGCAAAAGTGCGACCAAAACCCCAGATCTAGTGGTTGGATTGTGTCAGCCGCCCAGAAGTTGTGGTCCCTGGTCCTTCAAGACCCTGGCCATCGCCTATGCTTGGGGCTGCTTCGTAGGGGCCTCGACCGGCCTGTCGAGGCTATTCAGTCGTGCTGTGAAGGAGGGTTGGGAGCCATGCACTGCCCCTTCTGCAGGCACCCCGACAGCCGAGTCGTCGACAGTCGCACCACTGACGACGGAACGTCGATCCGGCGTCGCCGGCAGTGTCCAGACTGCTCCCGCCGCTTCACGACGGTGGAAACCGCCTCGCTGATGGTGATCAAGCGCAGCGGAGTGACCGAGCCCTTCAGCCGTACCAAGGTCATCTCCGGCGTGCGCAAGGCATGCCAGGGGCGGCCGGTCACCGAGGACGCCCTCGCCAAACTCGGCCAGCGGGTCGAGGAAGCGGTGCGCGCCACCGGCAGTGCCGAGCTGACCACTCATGACGTGGGTCTGGCCATACTCGGTCCCCTGCAGGAACTCGACCTCGTCGCGTACCTGCGTTTCGCGTCCGTGTACCGGGCTTTCGACTCACTCGAAGACTTCGAGGCCGCCATCGCGGAGCTCCGCGAGCAACGGCCTCCCGCAGAAGGATGCGGGACCGGCGAGACCCTCGAGGTCCCCGTGCCCGCCACCGCCGCCGACTGAGGAACACCGGCTGAGCGGCTTGGGCCCGCCCCATCGGCCCGCCGATCGGCAGCAGGGCGGCATAAGACCTGCCATGGGCGCTGTGCGCGGCGTCCGCGGCATCAGACACAGACTGTGCCACGGGAAGATCTGGGCACTTCAGGGCGTTTTTGCCCATGTATGGGAGGCGGCATGACCGAGACGACGAGCGGCCCGGCACGAGGGGGGTCCCGCGCCAAGGGACCCAAGGCGAGCAAGGGTCTGCGTATCGAGCGAATCCACACCACCCCCGGCGTGCATCCGTACGACGAGGTGGTCTGGGAGCGTCGTGACGTCGTCATGACCAATTGGCGCGACGGCTCGGTCAACTTCGAGCAGCGTGGCGTCGAGTTCCCCGACTTCTGGTCGGTGAACGCGGTCAACATCGTCACCAGCAAGTACTTCCGCGGGGCCGTCGGCACTCCGCAGCGCGAGACCGGTCTCAAGCAGCTGATCGACCGGATCGTGAAGACGTACCGGAAGGCCGGCGAGGACAACAGCTACTTCGCCTCGCCCGCCGACGCCGAGATCTTCGAGCACGAGCTGGCTTACGCTCTCCTGCACCAGATCTTCAGCTTCAATTCGCCGGTGTGGTTCAACGTCGGCACGCCCCAGCCGCAGCAGGTCTCCGCCTGCTTCATCCTGGCCGTCGACGACTCCATGGAGTCGATTCTCGACTGGTACAAGGAAGAGGGCATGATCTTCAAGGGCGGCTCCGGCGCCGGCCTGAACCTCTCCCGGATCCGTTCCTCCAAGGAGCTGCTCTCCTCCGGTGGCAACGCCTCTGGTCCTGTCTCGTTCATGCGTGGCGCCGACGCGTCCGCAGGAACGATCAAGTCGGGCGGCGCCACGCGCCGCGCGGCCAAGATGGTCATTCTCGACGTCGACCACCCCGACATCGAGAACTTCATCGAGACCAAGGTCAAGGAAGAGGAGAAGATCCGCGCCCTGCGTGACGCGGGCTTCGACATGGACCTGGGCGGCGACGACATCACGTCCGTCCAGTACCAGAACGCCAACAACTCGGTCCGTGTGAACGACGAGTTCATGAAGGCCGTCGAGAACGGCGGGAAGTTCGGCCTGCGCGCCCGCATGACCGGCGACGTCATCGAAGAGGTCGACGCCAAGTCGCTCTTCCGCAAGATGGCCGAGGCCGCCTGGGCCTGTGCCGACCCCGGCATTCAGTACGACGACACCATCAACAGCTGGCACACCTGCCCCGAGTCCGGCCGGATCAACGGCTCGAACCCGTGCAGCGAGTACATGCACCTGGACAACACCTCGTGCAACCTGGCCTCGCTGAACCTGATGAAGTTCCTCAAGGACGACGGCGAGGGGCACCAGTCCTTCGACGTCGAGCGCTTCGCCAAGGTCGTCGAGCTGGTCATCACCGCGATGGACATCTCCATCTGCTTCGCGGACTTCCCGACCCAGAAGATCGGCGAGAACACCCGCGCCTTCCGTCAGCTGGGCATCGGTTACGCCAACCTCGGCGCGCTGCTGATGGCCACGGGTCACGCGTACGACTCGGACGGCGGGCGCGCGCTCGCCGGTGCCATCACCTCGCTGATGACGGGTACCTCGTACAAGCGCTCCGCAGAGCTCGCCGCGGTCGTCGGTCCGTACGACGGCTACGCCCGCAACGCCGCTCCGCACAAGCGCGTCATGAAGCAGCACTCCGACGCCAACGCCGTGGCCGTCCGCATGGACGATCTGGACACGCCGATCTGGGCCGCCGCCACGGAGGCCTGGCAGGACGTGATCCGTCTCGGCGACAAGAACGGCTTCCGTAACTCCCAGGCGTCCGTCATCGCCCCGACCGGCACCATCGGTCTCGCGATGTCCTGCGACACCACCGGCCTGGAGCCCGACCTCGCCCTGGTCAAGTTCAAGAAGCTGGTCGGCGGCGGCTCGATGCAGATCGTCAACGGCACGGTCCCGCAGGCACTGCGCCGTCTCGGCTACCAGCCGGAGCAGATCGAGGCGATCGTCGCCCACATCGCCGAGCACGGCAATGTCGTCGACGCACCCGGCCTGAAGACTGGGCACTACGAGGTCTTCGACTGCGCCATGGGTGAGCGCTCCATCTCCGCGATGGGTCACGTCCGCATGATGGCCGCCATCCAGCCGTGGATCTCGGGCGCGCTCTCCAAGACGGTCAACCTCCCGGAGACCGCCACGGTCGAGGACGTCGAGGAGGTCTACTTCGAGGCATGGAAAATGGGCGTCAAGGCGCTCGCGATCTACCGCGACAACTGCAAGGTCGGCCAGCCCCTCTCCGCCAAGACCAAGGGCAACCAGAGCCCCGAAGCCACCGCAGCCGCCGAGAAGGCCGAGGGAACGATCCGGGCCGCGGTCGAGAAGGTCGTGGAGTACCGTCCCGTCCGCAAGCGCCTCCCCAAGGGCCGTCCCGGCATCACCACCTCCTTCACGGTGGGTGGCGCCGAGGGCTACATGACCGCCAATTCCTACCCGGACGACGGTCTCGGCGAGGTCTTCCTGAAGATGTCGAAGCAGGGTTCCACCCTGGCGGGCATGATGGACGCCTTCTCGATCGCCGTCTCTGTGGGCCTGCAGTACGGCGTCCCGCTGGAGACGTACGTCTCGAAGTTCACCAACATGCGCTTCGAGCCGGCCGGCATGACGGACGACCCGGATGTGCGGATGGCGCAGTCGATCGTCGACTACATCTTCCGCCGCCTGGCGCTGGACTTCCTGCCCTTCGAGACGCGCTCCGCGCTCGGCATCCACTCGGCCGACGAGCGCCAGCGTCACCTGGAGACCGGTTCGTACGAGCCGTCCGACGAGGACATGGACGTCGAGGGCCTGGCCCAGTCCGCCCCGCGATACCAGGAGACCCTGAAGGCCGTCGCCGCCCCGAAGGCGGAGGTTCCGGCTCCGAAGGAGGCGCACACCTCGGCGGAGCTCGTCGAGATGCAGCTGGGCATCAGCGCGGACGCGCCGCTGTGCTTCTCCTGCGGGACGAAGATGCAGCGGGCCGGCTCCTGCTACATCTGTGAGGGCTGCGGCTCGACCAGCGGTTGCAGCTGAATGTGAGCGCCCTTCGGGCGTGAAGTGACTGCTTGAGTGGGGAGTCGGCGAAATATCGGCTCCCCACTCGGCTGTCGTGGTTATCGGGGCTTTATGTCGCCCGGTTCCCCAAGTGTTCTTACAATCAGGTCGGTATCGCAGTATTCGGTCAGCTCTCGCAGTTTTCCATCCTTGATATGGCAAACCCAGCAGTACGTATTGTGATAGGGGTTCCCCTCCGTGGTGGTGACGCGACCTCTGCACTCCACGACGACGTAGTCGCCGGCAGCGATGAAACGTTGTGGGGTGTTCGTGTACGTATCCGCGAACTGGGCGGCCAGAGGCCGAAGTAGCTCGTTGAGGACGGTCTGTTTGCCCTCATAGGTCCCAGACCATTTCGTCGTACCGATGATCGTCCAGCGGAAGTCGTCGGCGAGACTCTTGGTGAGAGGCCTGCCGTCGCCTTCCGCCAGCCCGGCGAAGATGCGCTGCATCAGTCGCGTGTTCTCGGTCTCGCCCATGGCTCCTCCGTCATCTCATGCCTTGAAGATCCGGCCTGCCATTCAACAGGCCGGAGTGCCGTCGCGGGCGGCCTTTCTTGAGAGAGGCCGGGCACGGCGCAGGCACCCGGGTGGTCGGAACCGACTGGCCGGAGTTGGGGAATAGCGCACACCAGGAATAAGTGCTCTGCGCCAGTACACCGCCTGATGGAGAGGGGGGGGGGGGGGGGGGGGGGGGGGGGGGCGCGCGCGCGGGGGGGGGGGGGGGGGGGGGGGCGGGCGGCCGGGGGGGGGGGGGGGCCGCGC
>NZ_JBIAPW010000016.1:0-70027 GCF_042888505.1 Streptomyces sp. NPDC002870 | reverse complement strand
CAAAAAACGCCCGGGCCATTAGACCCAGACGCTCCGTACAACACCCCCCACACCACCCACAAAAACTGACACAACCCCAGACCAGACCCCCCCCCCCCCCCCCCCCCCCCCCGGGGGCCCGCCCGCCCCCCCCCCCCCCCCCCCCCCCCCCCCCCCTCTCTCGTGCTCTCGTGCGCATCCGATGCGACGCGTGCTCAGTAAGTACTGTTGCCCATCAGCGCGATGAACGACTGCGGATCGGCGTCGAATCCGCGGACGACCTCGCGGAATTCCCAGGCGCCTGCCTCACCTTTCATGAAGTCGCCGACGACCGCGGCGGTGGCTCCAGCCACGCTGGTGAAGTCGTTCTTCCCGAGTTCGGTGTGTCCCTCGAGGACCCGCACGAGGGGGTTCGCTATGTCGCCGAACGACTTTTGTCCGTCCCGCTGCTGGATGACCACGCCCACGACGACGCGCCCGTACGTTGCCGCCAGCCGGTCGAACTCCAGCGTCATGACCTCGTCGGAGCCGAAGCCCTGACCGGTCTTGCTGTCCCGGGTCAGGATGATGGTGCCGTCTGGCGACCGGCTGTCGAAGTGGACGACGTACTCCGGTTCTCCGGTCGGGGCGTCCGCCTTGTACGTCGCGGCGACGATGTCGAGGTCATGGGGCGACTCGCCCAGAGGGCTCGGATCCCACTTGAGAGTCACCTCGGCCTTCCGGATCCCCTTGTTCAGACTGCTCACCGGATTCCCCTTCCCCGTAACTGCCGGGTGTCTTACGTCGGTTGACCATGCTGCCACGCTCACTCGCACCTCGGGGTTCGTATCACGGGTTCGCGCCACGCGGTCGGCATCGACTGCGCGGGCTGCAGCGGGCCCACATGTGCGTCACGCCCTTGTGGGTGGCGAACTTCGGCCCAGCTGGTACGGGTGATGCAGTCTGCCGGAGCGTGACCCCGGCCACGTTCCGCGCCGTACGATGGCGCGGTGCTGGTCAAGTGGATTCGCTGCACCGTGGTGGACCGTCGTGGGTTCGAACGGGGACAGCGGAAGTGGGCGGGGCTGCTGGGTGAGCCGGGATTCCGGGGCCAGGGCGGTGGGTGGAGCAGAGGGCGGCCGCATGTCGCCCATGTCTTCGCGTTCTGGGAGAGCCGGGCGTTCTACGACTCGTTCATGGCGCGCTCTCACGACCGGCTGGCGTCCGGGCAGTCGGGGACGTACAAGGACATACAGGTCAAGCTGTTCGACTACCGCTTCGATGTGAAGACCGGGTTCGAGCCGCGGTTCACGGACGCCGACGTGGTGCGGGTCGCGCACTGCCGGGTACGCGAGGACCGGGTCGAGCACTATTCGCTCATGCAGGAGAAGGTGTGGAACCCGGCGATGGCAGGGTCGCCCGGGATGGTACGCGGGGTGTTCGGGGAGGCACCGGGGAGCGAGTTCCTGGTGATGTCGATGTGGCAGTCGGCGGCCGAGCACGGGAAGTACCGCAGGGAGCGGGTGGAGCGGCTGCTGTTGCGCGCGCAGACCGAGGCGGACGTCGCGGCGCTGGCCGGTGATGTGGTGCAGCTCGAACCGTCCTGGACGGTCTGAAGCCCCGGGTGCGTCCAGCGGAGGCGCAGCCGATCTTCGACGGCCGGCGACCGCGCTGCCGCTGTGCCACCCGGCCCGCCACGGCGACGCACGGACCGTCCGCGGCACCGCCCGCAGACCGCCGACGGCTGGCGGCGCCGCCCGGATACGCCGGATGACTCGGCCCGGCTGCTCGGCCGAGCCCGTGCCGATCTACTGTCGTGCCATGGCACGTCCGCGACGCATCGTTCTCGTCCGGCACGGCGAGTCGGAGGGAAACGCCGATGACACCGTGTACGAACGCGAGCCCGACCATGCGCTGCGGCTGACCAGCACCGGCCGGGCCCAGGCAGAGGAGACGGGCGTGCGGCTCCGTGAGCTTTTCGGACGTGAGCGCGTCAGCGTCTACGTATCGCCCTACCGCCGCACCCATGAGACCTTCCGCGCGTTCGACCTCGATCCGGAGCTGGTGCGTGTCAGGGAGGAGCCGCGGCTGCGTGAGCAGGACTGGGGGAACTGGCAGGACAGGGATGACGTACGGCTGCAGAAGGCCTACCGGGACGCCTACGGCCACTTCTTCTACCGCTTCGCCCAGGGCGAGTCGGGCGCCGATGTGTACGACCGGGTCGGGGCGTTCCTGGAGAGCCTGTACCGCAGCTTCGAAGCGCCGGATCATCCGCCGAACGTACTCCTGGTGACGCACGGACTGACCATGCGGCTGTTCTGCATGCGCTGGTTCCACTGGTCGGTCGCGGAATTCGAGTCGCTGTCCAACCCGGGTAACGCCGAGACCCGGATACTGCAGCTCGGCGAGGACGGCCGCTACACGCTTGACCGGCCTTTCGAGCGCTGGCGCACCCCCGAGCCGTATGGCGTCACCGGATAGAGTGGCAGGAAGATGACCGCTGACTCCTCTCGCGACCGGCGCTTCGAACGCGCCCTGGACAGCCTGCGTGGACTGTCCGTGGGAGACGCCCTTGGCTCCCAGTTCTTTGTTCCCTCGAACTATCCACTGCTGAAGCAGCGGCAGCTGCCGCCAGGCCCCTGGCAGTGGACCGACGACACCGAGATGGCCTGCTCGGTGCTGACTGTGCTCGCGGCCCACGGCCGGGTGGACCAAGACGCACTCGCCAGGTCCTTCGCCGAGCACCACGACTTCGACCGTGGCTACGGTCCAGCAGTCAACCGGATGCTCCGGCTGATCAGGGAGGGCGGCGACTGGCGTGAGCTGGCCGCCGCGCTCTTCAACGGCCAGGGTTCGTGGGGCAACGGCTCCGCGATGCGTATCGCGCCGCTCGGCGCCTGGTACGCGTTCGATCCGGAGCAGGCCACCCACCAGGCCGAGATCTCTTCGTACACCACACACCAGCACCGTGAGGCGGTGGTCGGCGCCATGGCCGTGGCGGCCGCCGCCGCGCTCGCCGCGAATCCGGCCGGGCCGCCGGGGCCCGCGGAGCTGCTCGACGGTGTCGTCGCGCTCGTACCGCGCAGCGCGGTGGGAGCGGGTCTTCGCCGGGCACGGGACATGCTCGACTACTCCGACGCGGAGACCGTCGCCGCCGTTCTCGGCAGCGGCCGGCGCACGAGTGCGCATGACACCGTGCCGTTCGCGCTGTGGTCCGCGGCTCGCTCGCTCGGCGACTTCGAGCGCGCGTTCTGGACGACCGCGCAGGTCGGGGGCGATGTCGACACCACGTGCGCGATTGCCTGCGGCGTGGTCGCCGCGGGCAAGGCCGGGCAGCCCCCAGCGGACTGGCTGGAGCGGACCGAGGCACTGCCGGGGTGGGTGCCGGAACGGGCCCGCTGAGCAGCTGCCGCGGGCCTCACAGCCAACCTGTCGCTCTCCCTGCCGGCACGCGCGCGTGCCGGCAGGGAGAGGTCCCGTGCCGGGCGTACGGTCGACCGAGCCGTCGGAATCCGACTGCCCAGGTGCGGTACGGCCGATACCCCATGCGCGGCCCGTACCCCCGCTCCGGATGGTGGGCTTCCGTACGGCGGCGCTTCACGCGTCGGCACCATGCGGCGCTGACGCCCGGGGCGATCCAGCCCTACGCGGCGTGGTCGCCCGCGCCCGCCGAGCCGCTGAGCGCCTCCAGGTCGCTCTTGCGCACCCGGACGACGAACACCGCGGTCACCACGGCGAGTCCGACCAGACCCACCCCCGCCCAGAACGCCGTCGCGATGCCTTCGGCCAGCACCTGATGCCCCCACGGCGGCGGCAGCTCCTGCGTCTTCGCGAAGATCTCCTTCTGCGCGGGCGTCGAGTCCGCGAGGAACGACGGCAGTTGACGCTCGGCCTCCTCGCGGCTGGCGGTGCTGAAGACGGTCATGAGAATCGACAGCCCCAGGGAACCTCCGACCATCTGTGTGGCGTTGAGCAGACTGGAGGCCGCACCCGATTCGTGTTGCGCGACGCCCGAGACCGCCGTGAGCGTCGCCGTCACGAAGACCAGACCCATGCCGAATCCGAAGAGCAGCATCGGCCCCAGCACCCCGCCCAGATACGAGCTGCCCGGACTCAACGCGGTCAGCCATGCCATGCCGCCTCCGGTGAGCACCGCGCCCGCGGCCAGGAACGGCTTGGGCCCGAGCACCGGCAGCAGCTTCGAGGAGATCCCGGCCGCGGCCACGATCATCACCGTGACCGGGAGGAACGCGAGACCGGAGGTGATGGGGCTGTAGCTCAGCACGTTCTGCACGAACAGGACGATGAAGAAGAACATGCCGAACATCGCCGCGGCGAGGCTCATCATGATCAGATACGTGCCTGAACGGTTGCGGTCGGCGAACATCCGCAGCGGAGTGATCGGCTCCTTTGCCCGCCGCTCCGTCAGTACGAACGCCGTGAGCAGCACGATGGCAGCCCCGAAAGCGCCCAGCGTGAGCTGATCGCTCCAGCCCTCCTCGGAGGCCCGGATGAAGCCGTAGACCAGGGACGCCATGCCTGCGGTCGAGGTCAGCGCGCCCGTGATGTCGAACCGGCCGGAGTGCCGCTCGGACTCATTGATGAACACCGGCGCGAGCACGGCGATCAGGATCCCGATCGGCAGGTTCACGTAGAAGACCCAGCGCCAGTTCAGCCACTCGGTGAGCATGCCGCCGGCGAGCAGGCCGATGGCCGCGCCACTGGCCGAGACCGCTGCGAAGATGCCGAACGCGCGGTTGCGCTCGGGGCCTTCGCGGAAGGTCGTGGTGATGAGCGCGAGCGCCGTGGGCGAGGCGATGGCTCCGCCGACGCCCTGGAGGGCGCGGGCGGCGAGCATCTGCCAGGGCTCCTGCGCGATGCCGCACAGCAGCGAGGCAAAGGTGAAGAGCAGCACGCCGAAGACGAAGACCCGCCGACGGCCGAGAATGTCACCTGCCCGGCCGCCGAGAAGCAGCAGCCCGCCGAAGGTGAGGGTGTAGGCGTTGACCACCCATGACAGCTGGGTCGTGGTGAACTCGAGTGCCCCCTGGATGTGCGGGAGGGCGATGTTCACAATCGTCGTGTCGAGGACCACCATGAGTTGCAGGGCGGCGATGACGGTGAGGGCGATCCCTGGGCGTCCCGGCCTGCGGGCCGCTCCCGGACTGCTTGGAGCTATCAACTGAGAGGTTGTCACTATGGGGCCCCCGCAAGTGAATTAGTGAACGCTTCCGTTCACTGTCGTGTCAACCGTAGAGAATCCCCGTCAGTGAACGCAAGCGTTCACTCGACCTCCTGTCCCCAACGGAGAGAAGAAGATGGTCAATTCGCGCTGGACTGCCGCCGCTGGGACGCCCCCGGTCTCGCTGCGCCGTCGAGGCCCCGTGCTGGAACGCGCGATCCTCGACGCCGCTCTGGAGCAGTTGAGTACGGTCGGCTGGAGTGGGCTCACCATGGAGGGCGTCGCCGCCGGCGCCCAGACCGGCAAGGCCGCCGTCTACCGGCGGTGGCCCTCGAAGGGGGACCTGGTCGCGGACGCCCTGCAGGCGGGACTGCCGACACTGGACGTGGCTGCTGATCATGGGAGCATCCGCGAGGACCTCTTTCAGCTCTGCCTTCGGGTGCGGGACGCGATGTACTCCAGGTCCGGCTTTGCCCTGCGTTCAGTGCTTTACGAGTGCGACATCGCCACCGCAGAACGGTTCCACGGGGTGATCGTGCGTGGGGTCGTCGAGCCGTCCAACAGGCTCATTCGTGAGGTGGTGCGCCGAGGCGTCACGCGGGGTGACGTGCGCCCAGATGCCACCGGTGACCTGGTCTTCGATGTCATTCCGGGTCTGATGATGTACCGCTCGAAGGTGTGCGGCAGCGAATGGCCCGACGGCGACATCGCCGACATGATCGATCAGGTGATGGTGCCACTGCTCCGCCCGAGCACCGGCTGACGGTGGCCGTGGAGCCGGTTCGACGCCGGCGCGGAGCCGGTGAGGGGAACCGGGTGTCGCGCGCGGGGTCAGGCGGCGTAACCTTGCTGGCGCCATGCCGTACGAACCACCCACACACACAGTCGAGCGCTCGATCCGAGCCACCACCGGTGCCAAGATCATCGCTGGTGTCGACGAGGTCGGACGCGGGGCGTGGGCCGGTCCGGTCACTGTGTGCGCGGCGGTCACCGGCCTGCGCAGGCCGCCCGAAGGGCTCACCGACTCCAAGCTCATCACCCCCAAGCGGCGTACGGAACTGGCCGTGCTGCTGGAGAAGTGGGTCACGGCGCACGCCCTGGGGCACGCCTCGCCGGAGGAGATCGATGAACTGGGGATGACCGCGGCGCTGCGGCTGGCCGCAGTCCGAGCGCTGGACGCGCTTCCGATCCGTCCGGACGCGGTCATCCTCGACGGCAAGCACGACTACCTGGGATCCCCCTGGCAGGTCCGTACGGTCATCAAGGGGGACCAGTCCTGTGTTGCGGTCGCGGCGGCCTCGGTGATCGCCAAGGTGCGCCGGGACGCGATGATGGCCGAACTGCGGGGGGAGTTCGCCGACTTCGGCTTCGACGACAACGCTGGATACCCCTCGCCCGTGCACAAGGCGGCGCTCAGGGTGCTGGGGCCCACGCCCTACCACCGGCTCTCCTGGGCCTATCTCGATGCGCTGCCCCAGTGGCGGCACCTCAAGAAGGTCCGCATCTCTGCGGAGGCGGCCGCGCTGGAAAGCGGGGGCCAGCTCGGCTTCGAATTCTGAACCCGCCCTCCCAGCAGACCAGTCGCACTTATGTACCCACCCGCCGATGCCTTCTTCACCGGCATTTGATAGACATCCACCCATGCCTCTCATCCCCGAGGAGCCTCAGATTCACGAGAGTGCCCAGGGTCCCCGCGCCACGCCGGCCGTAGGCCGCACCGCGCCGACCCCCCGTCCCGTACCCGGTCCGCGTTCCGCGGCCTCGCCGCGTCCCGGGCACCCGGGTCCCGGTCCCGCCAGGCCCGCGCCGCCGACGCCGCGTACCCACCACTCTGCCGGGCAGCCGCAGGCTTCCCGGCCGGGAAAGCCCTCAACGCCGCAGATCCAACTGATCCCCGCCCCGGCGGACGGCGCGCTCGACGCCGCCGGCGAGGCGGTCGACCTGCTGCTCGACTCCGGTCGCGCTCCGGGCGACGTCCTGGTGCTCACCACCGGTGAACAGCACCCGTGGGCCGTGCATGAGCTGTCCTTCGGCGAGGCCGCCTACTGGGCCCAGCACGACGCTCAGGACGACGTCTTCTTCGCGGACGCCGCTGCGGTGGGCCGGGCCACGGTCCGTCCCGTGGTGGTCGTCGCAGTCAACGGAGGTGCCGACGACGCAGCCGCCCGTGCGCTGCCCGCCGCCCTGGCGAAGGCGACGGCGCTGCTGATCGTGTGCGGCGATCCCAAGCGGATCAACACCGTGCTCGGCAGGGGCGTCTGAGCCGTCGCCGTAGGGCGATTCCCGGACGGCTGCCCCTTCGTGGGCAGCCGGAGGGTGGCACCCTCAGCGGGCCGCCGTGCGCCGAAGCGCTTCGGCCGCGCCACTGGCGGTGCGCAGCGACATCGGTTCGATGTCGGTCGCGCTGTCGGCGAGGTCGCCCGGCAATGAAGTGGAGTTGGGCCGTCGGCCACCCCGGCCCTCGCCCAGCACTTGCCATCCTCCGCGCGTCAGCGTGATGTACGCACCGCAGCGCAGCCCGTGCAGGGTGCACGCGTCCCGCAGTCCCCACATCCACGCTCCGTCCTCCTCCGTCCAGCGCTCGTCGCCCTCACGGCAGTAGAGCAGTACGGCGGTGCGCACGGGCGTGCGGCGGCGCAGGTCGTGCGGGATGACCCGGCGCAGATGGGCCAGGAGTACGTTGCGGAACTCCCAGCCGTCCACGGGCGCGGATCGCCGAAGGAACGACGCGCTGGCAGCGAGCCGTTCCTCGTGGTCGAGCACGGCGACGACGGCGGTGGCGGGTGTCGGCCGGTGCCGGGTGTGCAATCCGCTCACCACCTCGCGGGGGTTGCGCAGCAGCGGTATACCGGCCGCCGCCCACTCTGCGGGCTCGAGCATCCTGGCGAGCCGGCTGGCGGAATTGGCCGACGTCGTGAGCGAATTGGCTGCGGACGGAGCGAATCCGAAGGTCACGGTCCTCCCTTCGCATACGCGCCGACAGTGCGGGCAGGGTCGAGTGGGGCCCACCGCGGCACGGCCCTTCCGGACCGCGAACGGGCCGCGCGGGGAGCGCTCCAATTCTCGCTGCCGCGTGAGCATGCGGCAACGAGCAATTTGGCGGCACCGACGGGAATCGGCGGGTATGAGGCTCATATCCCTGGCCTATCCCTGCCCAGCTGCGCCCCCAGCGACCCCTCATGTCACGTCTGAACCGCGAGGACCAGCGGAAACACGCCCTTCGCACCAGACCTGCGCAGCAGCCTCGACGCAACCGCGAGGGTCCAGCCGCTGTCCGAAAGATCGTCTACCAGCAGGACAGGTCCGTCGGCGGAGACCAGCTCCTCGGCCAATCGGGGTGGCACGACGAACGCCTCATGCAGGGTCCGCACCCGCTGCGCGCTGTTGGTGCGCGAGATCCGGGTGTCCATGGCCTCGGGTGCGTACTCCACGGTGCCCAGCAGCGGCATCCGGCCGACCTCGGCGATCCGGGCGCTAAGGGACCCGACCAGCTGGGGCCTGCTGCGCGAGGCGACAGTGACCACACCGACCGGCCGGGGCGGTGCGTCCGCAGCGCCCGACGCCCATCCGCCTGGCCCCTTGGCCCAGTCGGCGAGCACGGTCACCACCGCATTCACCACATCGTCCGGAACTGGACCGTCCGGAGCCTGTGCCGCAAGCATCGGGCGGAGCCTGTTGCCCCAGCCGATGTCGGACAGCCTGCCCAGCGCGCGACCCGCGAAGGACTGCTCCCCTTCAGGGATTCGGCCCTTGAGAGTGACCCCCACCGCTGCCAGCCCGCTCGGCCACATCTTACGGGGCT
This sequence comes from Streptomyces sp. NPDC002870, assembly GCF_042888505.1. Classification (NCBI taxonomy): domain Bacteria; kingdom Bacillati; phylum Actinomycetota; class Actinomycetes; order Kitasatosporales; family Streptomycetaceae; genus Streptomyces; species Streptomyces sp. NPDC002870. The sequence continues at coordinate 61,085 of NZ_JBIAPW010000016.1, read as the reverse complement.
CCACATCCACACCCGGCCTGCCCAGCTCCCCGCGCGCCGCATCCAGGGCCGCACCGGAGACCTTGTCGCTGAACCGGGCTCCCGAGCAGTTGTCGCAGCGCCCGCACGGAGCGGCTTCCTCGTCGTCCAGCTGCCGCCGAAGGAACTCCATCCGGCAGCTTGTCGACAGCGCATAGTCGCGCATCGCCTGCTGCTCGGACTCCCGCTGTCGCGCGACCCACGCATACCGCTCGGCGTCGTACGACCAGGGCTGACCCGTGGTGGTCCAGCCGCCCTTCACCCGGCGCACCGCACCGTCCACGTCCAGGACCTTCAGCATGGTTTCCAGCCGGGTCCGCCGCAGCTCGACCAGCGGCTCCAGCGCGGGCAGGGAGAGCGGCCTGCCCGCCTGCGCCAGTACGTCGAGGGTGCGCCGCACCAGTTCCTCGGGCGGGAAGGCCACCGAGGCGAAGTACTGCCAGATCGCCTCGTCCTCCCGGCCCGGCAGCAACAGCACCTCCGCGTGCTTCACGCCACGGCCCGCGCGGCCCACCTGCTGGTAGTAGGCGATGGGGGACGAGGGCGAGCCCAGGTGCACGACGAATCCGAGATCGGGCTTGTCGAAGCCCATGCCCAGCGCGGACGTGGCCACCAGTGCCTTGACACGGTTGGCCAGCAGATCTTCCTCGGCCTGCTGCCGGTCGGCGTTCTCCGTGCGGCCGGTGTACGAGGCCACGGTGTGGCCGCACTGCCGGAGATACGCAGTCATCTCCTCGGCGGCGGCGACGGTCAGGGTGTAGATGATCCCGGAGCCGGGCAGCTCGCCGAGGTGATCGGCCAGCCAGGCCAGCCGGGTCGCGGCATCGGGAAGCTGAAGCACGCTCAGGCTGAGGCTCTCCCGATCCAGCGGGCCACGCAGTACGAGGGCGTCCGTGCCTGCTCCCGTGCCCAGCTGCTCAGCGACGTCCGCGGTCACGCGGGCATTGGCCGTCGCGGTGGTGGCGAGCACCGGGACTCCTGCCGGCAGGTCCGCCAGCATCGTGCGCAGCCGTCGGTAGTCCGGGCGGAAGTCATGGCCCCAGTCGGAGATGCAGTGCGCCTCGTCCACAACCAGCAGTCCGGTGGCGGCGGCCAGCTTGGGAAGCACTTGGTCACGGAAATCGGGGTTGTTGAGCCGCTCGGGACTGACCAGCAGGACATCCACCTCTCCCGCGGCCACCTCGGCCTGGACCGTGTCCCACTCCTCCGTGTTGGAGGAATTGATGGTCCGGGCACGGATGCCGGCCCGGGCCGCGGCCTCCACCTGGTTGCGCATGAGCGCGAGCAGGGGCGAGACGATCACGGTAGGGCCGCTGCCGCGCTCGCGCAGCAGCGAAGTCGCGACGAAATACACCGCGGATTTGCCCCAGCCGGTCCGCTGCACGACCAGTGCCCGGCGCTTGTCGGCGACGAGGGCCTCGATCGCCCGCCACTGGTCCTCGCGCAGCCGGGCGGTGCCCGTGGCGTCCGAGACGAGGCGGGCGAGTACGGAATCGGCCGAAGCCCTCAGGGCTGCGGGATCTGCGACTTCTGCGTTGGTCATGCCCCCATGCAACCCGATGACGCCGACATTGGGCGAACGAGCTGTCCAGCCTGTGGATAACGTTATCCACAGGGGTCGCGGAGCCGGGGCCGCCGCGAGACGGTCGTGGCATGAACAAGCACCACGACATCACCGGTCCCGCCGACGAGCAGCAGATCACCCTGCGCGGTCCAGCCGAACTGGCCGACGCCCTCCCGTACCTGATGGGCTTCCATCCCAACGATTCGATCGTGCTCGTCGCGCTGCACGGCACCTGCGGCCGCTTCGGCGGGCGCCTGCGGCTCGGCATTCCGCGTTCGCCGCGCGAATGGACGCCCGTGGCCGAGCAGCTCGCGGAGTGCCTGATCGAAGGCAGCGAGCGCCGCGGCTCCCGCCCCGACGGCATCGTCGTCTTCCTCTGCCAGGAACCGGCTGAAGGCGAGACCAGCCACCGGGTCATGGAGCGGCTGCGCCCCCTCGCGCAACGACTGAGGACCGCCTGTGGCACCTTCGACGTGCCCGTCTATGAGGCGCTCTGCATTTCCGACGGCCGCTTCTGGTCCTACTGCTGCCCCGACTCGCGCTGCTGTCCGCCCGAAGGCGATGTCCTGGCTCTGCCCGGCACCTCGGTGATGGCCGCGGCCGCCGCATACGCCGGCATCCAAGTACGAGGAACCCTGCGGCAGATGGAGGCGCGGCTCGAACCGATGGCCACTCCGAACGCGGCCGACCAGGAGAAGGCGCTGGACGCCGCGGGCGCCGCGCTGGTGCCCAGGATCCTTGACGGAGAGGGGCGTCAGCAGGTCGCCGCGGAGACCCTCGCGCTGGCCCGCCGACTGATGAAACGCATCGCGGAGACCCCTCGGTCCGGTGGCTGGGCCGAGACGGATGTCACGGACGACCGGCTCGTCACGCACGACGAGGCCGCCGCCGTGGTCCTCGGCCTACAGGACCGGGACACCCGGGACCGGGCCGCGGAATGGATGGAGGGACCGGACGCGGATCCCGCGCTGCGGCTCTGGCGGGCGCTGTCCCGCCGCTGCGTCGGCCCTTACTCCGAGCACGCGGCCGCCCCGCTCACGCTCGCCGGCTGGGTCGCCTGGTCCACCGGCGACGAACCCGGCGCGAGAGTCGCTCTGGGACGTGCCCTGCGCGTCGACCCCGAGTATGTCTTCGCCCGCCTGCTGCACCAGGCCTGCAACGAGGGACTGGATCCGGAGGCTCTGCGCAGCTGTCTGCGCAAGGAGCACGGTTCAGGGCCGTCCGCCGCTGTAGGCGGGGCAGGCGGACGCCCGCACCGCCCGCGTCCTCAGCAGGTCCGTCCGCCTGCAGGCAGGAAGCGTCCGCCGACTGCCCGGACGCGTCCGGAAAAGTCGGTGTCGAGGAATCGCAGCAGGGGGAGTAGGCGCAGCGGGCAACGTGGCACCAGGAGCGGGCGATGACGGCCGTGACCTGGGCGCCCGCCGCCGTTCACCGCTTTGGCGGAATCGCACCACCTGTGCTGTCGCATTCGCAGCGGCTGTCCGGAGCACACGGAAGGCACAGCGGAACCCCCATGGCCATCCCTGCCCCTCGCCCGCCCCATTTGCCGCAGACGGGGCAGAGCTCCGGTTCCGGGGCACGGCCGCCCGGAGCCGGACGGCCGCGTGATCTGCCGCCGGTGCGCACCATGCTCATCTGCGTCGACTTATGGGGTGCAGATTCTGACGACCCTCGTCGGCCTTCGCCGCGACGCCCCCGGCCGACGGTCGCGCCGCACCCCGTGCATTGCGCACCCCTCGGTGCCGTACAGATCTCGGGGCTGCGAGGCGGGGGAGGGGGTGAAGAAACAGCTGCCGCAGATGGCGAAGGGAGTGTTTATCGTCAGGCAGACGACTATGATCACGGCATGTCGCCCTACGACCCGTCGGCCTTTCCGCCCTTCGCTGTCACCGTCGACCTGGTCGTGCTCACCGTGCGTCGACATGCGCTCTGTGCGCTGGTGGTACGCCGCGGAGAGCCGCCGTTCCAGGGCCGGTGGGCGCTGCCCGGTGGCTTCGTCAGGGGTGACGAGGATCTGGCCGCGGCAGCAGCGCGCGAGCTCGCCGAGGAGACCGGGCTGTGCGCGCACGATCCGGCCTCCCCGGCACCGGGAAACGGCGCGCATCTCGAGCAACTGGCCACGTACGGCGACCCCAAGCGGGACCCCCGCATGCGAGTCGTCAGCGTCGCCCATCTGGTGCTTGCGCCCGACCTCCCCGCGCCCCGAGCGGGCGGTGACGCGAACAGCGCGCGGTGGGCCCCTGTCGAGGATCTCCTGGGCCAGGAGAACGGGTTCGGTCGCGAGGGCGAGCAGTCCGCGCAGCTCGCCTTCGACCATGCGCGGATCCTGGCGGACGGCGTGGAACGGGCCCGCTCCAAGATCGAGTACTCCTCGCTGGCCACTGCGTTCTGTCCACCGGAGTTCACGGTCGGCGAGCTGCGACGGGTGTACGAGGCCGTGTGGGGCGTCGCGCTCGACCCCCGCAATTTCCACCGCAAGGTCACCGGCACCCCAGGGTTCCTGGTGCCCGCGGGCGGCACGACCACCCGCCAGGGCGGCCGCCCCGCGCAGCTGTTCCGGGCCGGCGGCGCGACCTTGTTGAACCCGCCGATGCTGCGTCCCGAAGTCTGACCGAACCCGGTCCGATGTCGGTGAGGGGCTGACACCCGGGCTCTGGCCGTTGCGTGAAAAGTCGGAAATGTCGCGTTATCTTGCTGGGTACCCGCCGTGCCGCCGAGCGGTCTCACCTTCCGCGAGAGAAGCGATGCTCCAGGCCATCGGACTGACCAGCACCCCCCGCCGAGACCTCCCGCCCGCAGTCGACGACCTCACCTTCGAGGCGATGCCCGGCCGTGTCACGGCGCTCGTCGGAGCCGACGGCTCCGGCAAGACGACGGCGCTGCGGCTAATGCTCGAACTCGAGTCCGGCCGGGGCATCACGTACTTCCGCGGCAACCCTCTCCATCGCATCGCCGACCCAGCTCGCGAGGTGGGGGTGCTCCTCGGCGATGTTCCGGGCCATCCGGCAAGGACCGCCCGGGGCCAGCTCCGTATGCTCTGCGCCGCCGCCGGAGTGCCTGCCTCCCGGGCCGAGGAGCTGCTCGAAGTCGTCGGTCTCACCGGCCTCGGCGGTCGGCCTCTCGGGACGCTCTCGCTCGGCATGGACCGCAGGCTGGGGCTCGCCTCAGCGCTGCTGGGCGACCCGCAGACGCTCATCGTCGACGAGCCCGCGAAGGGTCTCTCGCCCCGCGAGAGCAGCTGGCTGTACGGACTGCTGCGCGCCCACGCCACCCGCGGCGGCACCGTCCTCTGCACCACCAACGACCCCAAGGAGGCCGCGCGCCTCGCCGACCGGGTCGTCACCCTCGATGAGGGCCGCCTCGTCGCCGACCAGGACGCAGCCGCCTTCTCCCGCACCAGGCTCCGCCCCCGCGTGGCGGTCCATACCCCGCACGCCGCCCGCCTGGCCGCCGTCGTCACCCGCGAGGCGCGCGCCGCCCGGCGCTCCGTCGAGGTCGTCGCCGAGGGGGGCAGCCTGCTCTCCGTCTACGGCAGCAGCTGCGCCGAGATCGGCGAAACCGCCTTCCGGCACGGCGTACTCGTCCACCGGCTCACCGACGAGGTCGGTGACACGGGCCCCGCGCCCAGCCCGGCACCGGAACCCGCCCCGGAACCGGCCCCCGCGTCGGCCCCCGCCTCGCCCGCCCCAGCCCCGCTTGCCTCTGCCGCGCACGCCCCCGGTGCCACCCCCGACCCCGACGCCGAGAAGCCCCCCGCCCCGCCCGCCCCCCCAGCCACGCAACACCCCGGCCCCCCTCCACCCCCAGCCCCACCCCCGGTCGGGTCCCAGCCGCGCCCCGTACGCAGCCCCCTCAGGCCCCTGCGGTACGAACTACGCCGCCTCCTCGGAGTCCGTACCGCCCTCCTCGTCGCGGCAGCCGTGCTCGTCGCTTCCGCCGCCCTGTGCGTCCTGCTCGCGCGTTCCGGCTCCACCCCCCTCCCGACCGCGCTCGCCGCCTGGCCCGACTTCCTCCCGCTGCCGCCCGCAGCCTTCGGCGCCGGACTGCTCGGGGCGCTCTCCTTCGGCGAGGAGTTCCGCTACCCCGCGCTCGCCGCCGCCCGCGGCACCGTGCCCCGCCGCCTCGGCCTCCTGCTGGCCAAGCTCGCGGTGACCGCCGTGGCCGCGCTTTTGCTCGCGTTCCTCACGGTGGCGGCCGACGTCCAGGTCCTCCGCCTCGTGTACGGAAGCGATTTGGCCCAAGTCCCACGGAACTGGCCCGACCCGGCTGTCAGTTGGGGCGGGCTGACGGTTGGCTGTGCATGGGCGGGTCTGCTCGCCGCCGGAGTCTTCCGGGTCACGGCCGCCGGGGTGGCCGCCGTACTCGCCGTACCGGTTCTCATCGCTCCCCTCGTACAGACGGCGCTCGTCGCTCCGTCAGTCCGTTCGATCGCCGGACTCCCGGGCAGGCTGCGTGAGCTGGCCTGGGTGCAGCTGCCGTGGCAGGCCGACGACTGGCTGACGGGCGGCGCGAGCCTCCTCGCCCAACCTGTCGGCGCGGCACTGGCGTTGTCGTTGTCGGCTCTGATCTGCGCGTATCTGTTCACGGGCCTTCGGCGTAGCGCCCGTTGGTGATCATGATCGACCGGGTCTCGGCGAACTGCTCACAACTCCCTTGAGTGCGCTCGCTTCTTTCCGATAAGGCGTCAATTGCGGGGCCAGCGCCGATCACCCTTTCGTGTGCTTTTCACCAAAGACCTCAAGGGCCGCTGAACCCAAGCCGACAAAGGATGCGTGAGTACCCTTGCGCACACCATGATGACCGCCGCCCGCCCCGCCGAGTCCGGCCTCGCCGGCCCGGGCGAACTCGACCGATACCCCTACGCGGAGTCGCCCGGCGCCGACCGCGTCGGCCCCCCGTCCTGGGACGGGTCCGACGCAGAGTTGGGCCGGGTCGGCCGCCGCGCGGCAGGCAGCCGCGGCCGCGGACTGCACGGCCAACTCGTCCAGCAGCTTGGCCAGATGATCGTCTCCGGAGACCTCGGAGCCGACCGCCCGCTCGTCCCCGAGGAGATCGGCCAGCGCTTCGAGGTCTCCCGCACCGTCGTCCGCGAGTCGCTGCGCGTCCTCGAGGCCAAGGGCCTGGTCAGCGCCCGCCCCAATGTCGGCACCCGGGTCCGTCCGGTGAGCGACTGGAATCTGCTCGACCCCGACATCATCGAATGGCGCGCCTTTGGTCCACAGCGTGACGACCAGCGCCGGGAGCTGAACGAGCTGCGCTGGACCATCGAGCCGCTCGCCGCCCGTCTCGCCGCAGGTCACGGCCGTGAGGACATCCAGCAGCGGCTCGCCGACATGGTCGAGATCATGAGCCATGCGCTCGCTCAGGGTGACGGGATCACTTTCTCGCGGGCCGACGCGGAGTTCCACTCCCTGCTGATCCAGCTCGCGGGCAACCGAATGCTGGAGCACCTCTCCGGCATCGTCTCCGCCGCCCTCCAGGTCTCCGGCGGCCCGGTCACTGGCTGTGACCGTCCGACCGAGGTCTCCCTCACCCATCACGCGCGGATCGTCGACACCCTCGCCACCGGCGACTCGCAAGCCGCTGAGTCGGCCATGCGTCAACTGCTCACCGTTCACCCGGAGGTGGAGCGAGTCGTGCCCGCGCCGCGCGAGCACTGACCGCGGGGCACGGTCAGGAGTATGGAGGCGTACGCATCGCGTGTCGCCGGATTCCACGGGGTCCGGCGGCACGATTGTGTGGTGAACGCCCCTTCTGACCGTTTCGTCGTGGATGGGGTGTGACTCGGGCCACGTGGATTGGGCGTAACACTCCTCGAAACAGTGCGATGACCTAAGAGGTGACAGCCGAAGAGGGAATACAGCCGCCAGTCGGCGCGCTGTGGCAAATCCGAGGTTCAGCCCGCGCCACCGGCACATCCGCAGCCTGGTGGTCGTCGGCTCCTGCCCAGTCATGGGCGGGGCCGGAAGCCGTTTCCATCGTTCCGAGAGGTTGTTCGTGTCGGCCAGCACATCCCGTACGCTCCCGCCGGAGATCGCCGAGTCCGAGTCTGTGATGGCGCTCATCGAGCGGGGAAAGGCTGATGGGCAGATCGCCGGCGATGACGTGCGTCGGGCCTTCGAGGCTGACCAGATTCCGCCAACCCAGTGGAAGAATGTTCTGCGCAGCCTCAACCAGATCCTCGAGGAAGAGGGTGTGACGCTGATGGTCAGTGCCGCGGAGTCGCCGAAGCGCGCCCGCAAGAGCGTCGCAGCGAAGAGCCCGGCAAAGCGCACCGCCACCAAGACTGTCGCGGCCAAGACCGCCACGGCGAAGACCGTCGCGGCCACCGCGGCGCCGACGGCCGAGACCGTCGACGTCCCGGCCGACGAGGTCGAGGCGAACGCGCCTGCCAAGAAGACCGCCGCCAAGAAGACGGCAGCCAAGAAGACGGCGGCGAAGAAGACCGCCGCCAAGAAGACCGTGGCCAAGAAGACCACGGGCAAGAAGGACGCCGACGAGGCCACCGAGGGCGAAGAGCTGCCCGATGAGGCCCAGCCCGGCGCCAAGGGCGAGGAAGAAGAAGCCGAGGGCGAGAACAAGGGCTTCGTTCTCTCCGACGATGACGAGGACGACGCGCCTGCGCAGCAGGTCGCCGTCGCCGGCGCCACCGCCGACCCGGTCAAGGACTACCTCAAGCAGATCGGCAAGGTCCCCCTCCTCAACGCAGAGCAGGAGGTGGAGCTCGCCAAGCGCATCGAGGCGGGTCTGTTCGCCGAGGACAAGCTGGCGAACTCCGACAAGCTCGCGCCGAAGCTCAAGCGCGAACTGGAGATCATCGCCGAGGACGGCCGCCGGGCCAAGAACCACCTGCTGGAGGCCAACCTCCGCCTGGTCGTCTCGCTGGCCAAGCGCTACACCGGCCGCGGCATGCTCTTCCTGGACCTGATCCAGGAGGGCAACCTCGGTCTGATCCGCGCGGTCGAGAAGTTCGACTACACCAAGGGCTACAAGTTCTCCACGTACGCCACCTGGTGGATCCGTCAGGCGATCACCCGCGCCATGGCCGACCAGGCCCGCACCATCCGTATCCCGGTGCACATGGTCGAGGTCATCAACAAGCTCGCGCGCGTGCAGCGCCAGATGCTCCAGGACCTGGGCCGTGAGCCCACCCCGGAGGAGCTGGCCAAGGAGCTCGACATGACCCCCGAGAAGGTCATCGAGGTCCAGAAGTACGGCCGTGAGCCGATCTCGCTGCACACCCCCCTCGGTGAGGACGGCGACAGCGAGTTCGGTGACCTGATCGAGGACTCCGAGGCGGTCGTCCCGGCCGACGCGGTCAGCTTCACCCTGCTCCAGGAGCAGCTGCACTCGGTGCTCGACACCCTGTCCGAGCGTGAGGCGGGCGTGGTCTCCATGCGCTTCGGTCTCACCGACGGCCAGCCGAAGACCCTGGACGAGATCGGCAAGGTCTACGGAGTGACGCGGGAGCGCATCCGGCAGATCGAGTCCAAGACCATGTCGAAGCTGCGTCACCCGTCGCGTTCGCAGGTTCTGCGCGACTACCTCGACTAGGTCGCGGTCGTACGTGGACGAAGGGCCCGCATCCCGTAAGGGGCGCGGGCCCTCTGCGTGCGCCATGCGTGGGCCCCGCGCATGCGCATCGTGTGTGCCCGGGTGCGTGCTGTGGTCGGCTGGCTGACTCTGGGTGGACTCGTTTCACGCTGAGTCAGGAGGCCTTTATGCGTCGTTCCCTCGCCCGAGCCCTGACCGGGGCGCTGGCCCTGATCACCGCGTCGGCGGTGGCGCCATTGACATCGCCCGTACCAGCCGCCGCCGACGGAGTGGTCGTGGGCGGTAATCCGGTACGTGTCGCCGACAGCCCATGGGTCGTTGCGCTGGCCAGCCGTGACCGGTTCGGGGGTACGCGCGCTGGTCAGTTCTGCGGAGGTGTCGTGGTGGCACCGACGAAGGTGCTGACCGCCGCCCACTGCCTGAGCCGGACCGTCCTCGGCAAGGAGGCGAGCGAGATCCCCGACCTGCGCGTCCTTTCCGGCCGCTCGGAGCTGGTCGGCGCGGGAGGCCAGGAGATCGCGGTCAGCGGCACCCGGATCGCGCCGCAGTACGACCCGGTGACGAACAACGTGGACGTGGCGGTCGTGACGCTGGCCAAGGCGCTGCCCGCCTCCCGAGTGATCGGTCTGGCGGGCCCCGGGGACCCGGCGTACCGGCCGGGCACGAGCGCCACCGTCTATGGCTGGGGCGACACGAGGGGGGACGGCAGCTATGCGTCCTCCCTCCATGCCGCCCAGGTGACGGTCCTGTCGGACCAGGCCTGCGGACAGGCCTATCCGGGTGGCCTGAGCGGGCGGTACGTGGCGTCCACGATGCTCTGCGCAGGAGACGCCAAGGGCGGGCGGGACGCCTGTCAGGGGGACAGTGGAGGGCCGCTGGTGGCCCAGGGGAGGCTCATCGGCCTTGTCTCGTGGGGCAGCGGCTGCGGGCAGGTGGGCAGCCCAGGGGTGTACACGCGGATCTCGGGCGTAGTCCGGTCTCAGCGGGAGCCCTGAAAGCCGTACGCCCGGCGACTGGGCCCTGACGCCGGCGCCTGGGGCCCGGGGCAGGACGCCTGAGCGAACGCCGCCGCGGTCACGGTATGAGAGCGGGCGGCCCCCCTGGTATTCAGGGGTGGCCGCCCGTCGGCCGGTCCTGGAGACCGGCCCTTGGCTCGTCGTGGGATGCGAGGTGTCAGTGTTCCTCTTCACCGACAGCGGCCGGCACGGCCGTGAGTCGGTCGGTCTCATCCTGTATTTCCGCGGCGATCTTCTTGAGTTCCGGCTCGAACTTGCGCCCGTGGTGGGCACAGAAGAGCAGCTCACCGCCGCTGGTCAGGACGACACGCAGGTACGCCTGGGCGCCGCAGCGGTCGCAGCGATCAGCGGCCGTCAGGGGGCTCGCGGGGGTCAGAACAGTAGTCACGTCGCCTCTTCTCTAGCTCGACGAGCTGTCGTACCAGGGTCAACATCCAACCAGCCCGAAAACGTTCCCGCTCGGGGCTTTTCCTCGAAACTTCTTCTCAAGGTGGCTGTGTGCTGCCGGTTGGCGGCGAATGAGCCGTATTGCTTCGCTCTACGGATTTCGCGTTGCTTGTCTCGTTTGGCCCTCCCGGCTGGGTTGCCGGTTGTGAATGAGGACGTGCCCGGAGCCTAAATGGTTCATGCCTCGAAGGGAACGTGATGTGCACGTCACTCCATAGAGGGATCGAACATGTATGCGAGGCTGGACTAGCATGAGAAATCACGAGGGTGGCGTTACATCGGCTCTACCAGGCCTCGGTACCCTCTGACGGGGCGACCGACGCCCGGCCTATACCCCACTGGGCCACATCTGAAATTCAGCGAGGAGCGAACCGCGTGACCGCCGAAACGTCCGTGCCGTCCACAGCGGTGCTGACCGCAGACCGTGACGGCTCCAACTACACCGCGCGGCACCTGCTCGTACTCGAGGGGCTCGAGGCGGTCCGCAAGCGCCCCGGAATGTACATCGGGTCCACCGACAGTCGCGGTCTGATGCACTGCCTCTGGGAGATCATCGACAACTCCGTCGACGAGGCCCTCGGGGGCCACTGCGACCACATCGAGGTGATCCTGCACGAAGACGGTTCCGTCGAGGTCAAGGACAACGGCCGGGGCATCCCCGTCGACATCGAGCCGAAGACCGGCCTCTCCGGCATCGAGGTCGTGATGACCAAGCTGCACGCCGGCGGCAAGTTCGGTGGCGGCTCGTACGCCGCCTCCGGCGGTCTGCACGGCGTGGGCGCCTCTGTCGTCAACGCCCTCTCCGCCCGCCTCGACGTCGAGGTGGACCGCGGCGGCGCGACGCATCTGATCAGCTTCCGGCGCGGGGTCCCCGGCATCTTCACCGAGTCGGGCCCGGACGCCCCCTTCGACCCGGCGAACGGGCTGCTCAAGGGCAAGCGGGTGCCCAAGACCCGTACCGGCACGCGCGTGCGGTACTGGGCGGACCGGCAGATCTTCCTCAAGGACGCCAAGCTCTCCCTGGAGAACCTCCACCAGCGCGCCCGCCAGACCGCCTTCCTGGTGCCCGGCCTGACCATCGTGGTGCGCGACGAGCGGGACCTGGAGGGCGAGGGCAAGAGCGAGGAGATCTTCCGCTTCGACGGCGGCATCAGCGAGTTCTGCGAATACCTCGCCCAGGACAAGGCCGTCTGCGACGTGCAGCGGCTGACCGGGCAGGGCACCTTCAAGGAGACCGTCCCGGTCCTCGACGACCGCGGCCATATGACCCCCACCGAGGTCACCCGGGAGCTCGCCGTCGACATCGCCCTGCGCTGGGGCACGGGGTACGACACCACCGTCAAGTCCTTCGTGAACATCATCGCCACCCCCAAGGGCGGCACACATGTGAGCGGCTTCGAGCGCTCCCTCACCAAGACGGTGAACGAGGTGCTGCGCTCCGCCAAGGTGCTGCGCGTCGCCGAGGACGACATCGTCAAGGACGACGCCCTGGAGGGCCTCACCGCGGTCGTCACGGTCCGGCTGGCGGAGCCGCAGTTCGAGGGCCAGACCAAGGAGGTGCTGGGCACCTCGGCGGCCAACAGGATCGTGGCCAATGTCGTCGCCAAGGAGCTCAAGGCGTTCTTGACCTCCACCAAGCGGGACGCCAAGGCGCAGGCCCGCGCGGTGCTGGAGAAGGCCGTGGCCGCCGCCCGTACGCGTATCGCGGCACGCCAGCACAAGGATGCGCAGCGCAGGAAGACCGCCCTGGAGACCTCCTCGCTGCCCGCCAAGCTCGCCGACTGCCGCAGTGACGACGTGGAGCGCAGCGAGCTCTTCATCGTCGAGGGGGACTCCGCGCTCGGCACCGCCAAGCTCGCCCGGAACAGTGAGTTCCAGGCGCTGCTGCCGATCCGCGGAAAGATCCTCAACGTCCAGAAGTCGTCCGTCTCCGACATGCTCAAGAACGCCGAGTGCGGCGCGATCATCCAGGTCATAGGGGCCGGATCGGGCCGTACCTTCGACATCGACGCGGCGCGTTACGGCAAGATCGTCCTGCTGGTCGACGCCGATGTCGACGGTGCACACATCCGCTGTCTGCTGCTCACGCTCTTCCAGCGCTACATGCGGCCGATGGTGGAGGCGGGCCGGGTCTTCGCCGCCGTGCCGCCGCTGCACCGGGTCGAACTCGTCCAGCCCAAGAAGGGCCAGGACAAGTACGTGTACACGTACTCCGACAGCGAGCTGCGCCAGACGCTGCTGGAGTTCCAGCGCAAGGGGGTCCGCTTCAAGGACTCCATCCAGCGCTACAAGGGCCTCGGCGAGATGGACGCCGATCAGCTCGCGGAGACCACGATGGACCCGCGCCACCGCACCCTGCGCCGGATCAACATCGGCGACCTGGACTCCTCCGAGCAGGTCTTCGACCTGCTCATGGGCAATGAGGTCGCGCCCCGCAAGGAGTTCATCACCAGCTCCGCCGCGACGCTGGACCGCTCGCGGATCGACGCCTGACGACGGCCCCGCCCACCCAGGGGTGGAGCCGACGGCTCCACCCCTGATCCGATCCGGCCCGGGGACCCGCTCCGTAGCATCGACGGCGACGGAGGAGGACCCGACGTGCCCAGCAGCCTGTGGACCGCGTGGCCCACGCGGGAAGCGCTGTCCCGGGTGGGCGTACCGCGCGTCCGGATCGCACTCGACATCGCCGTGCTGGCCTCCATGGCGGCCTGGGCGGTCTCCAGCGCGTACGCATCGGGAGCCTTCCACGGCTGGCGGGCTGTGCTTCCGGCGCTCGGCCTGCTCTGCTGCACCGCGGCCTTCCTCGGCTACCACCGGACGACCCTGGCAGGCCGGCTGCTGGCCTCGCTCGGACTGCTCGCAGCCGTTGCCGCGGTGGGGGCGGTGGCGTACGCCGCCGGGGCGGACGTTCCCTCGGCGGTGCTGTGGATCTCGGCCTCCGTCATGGCGATGGAGCGCCTCCCTCTGGCCCCCGCTCTGGTCACCGGCGTGGTGATGGTCAGCCTCTTCGCGCTGATCCAGGACAGGAGCGCCCTGGGGTACGGGATCACGGTGGCCGCCGTGCTGCTCGGCGGCTACTCACTGCGCCTGGACGCCCAGGCTCGTGGCGCCGGATTCCGACTGCTCGCCCAGGAGCGGGCCGCGCGCGAGGCCGAGGCCACCTCCGCGGCCCTCGCCGAGCGGGCCCGGATCGCGCGCGAGATCCACGACGTCCTCGCGCACAGCCTGTCCGCTCAGCTCGTACATCTGGAGGCGGCCCGGCTGCAGATCGAGCGGGGCCCGGAAGGGACGTTCCGCGAACAGATCCTGGAGCGGGTGGTGGCCGCCCGGGTGATGGCCCGCGAAGGCCTCGCGGAGACCCGGCAGGCGCTCTCCGCCCTGCGCGGCGAGATGGTTCCCGTCGAGGACTATCTGCGCGAGCTGGGAGTCGCCGACGGGGCCGAGACCGAGGTGACGGGCGAGCGGCGGCAGCTGACCGCCGAGGCCTCTCAGGCGGTACGGCGGGTGGCGCAAGAGGCCCTGACCAACGCGCGCAAGCACGCGCCGGGCGCAAAGGTACGCATGCTGCTCGCGTACGAGGACGGCGAAGTGGCTTTGGAGGTACGCAATTCGGGAGCCGCCGGCCAGGCCGGTGAGCTCGGGATCTCCGGCTCCGGGTACGGTCTGCTGGGGATGCGCGAACGGGCCGAACTGCTCGGCGGCACCCTGGAGGCGGGACCGGAGGGAGAGGGTTTCGTGGTGCGGCTGCGAGTGCCGGCATGACCGCGCGGATCGCCAGAGTGATCGTCGCCGACGATCAGGCGGTGGTGCGCGAGGGCATTGTGATGCTCCTGGGGTTGCTGCCGGGAATCGAGGTCGTCGGCTCGGCGAAGGACGGCGAGGAAGCCCTCACCCTGGTCGCCGAACTCGCCCCCGACGTCGTCCTGATGGACCTGCGGATGCCCCGCTGCGACGGGGTCGAGGCGACCCGCCGTATCCGCCTCGAACACCCAGGCACCCAGATCGTCGTGCTCACCACCTATGCCGACGACGACTCACTCTTCCCGGCCCTGCGGGCGGGTGCGCGCGGCTATCTCACCAAGGACGCCGACGGCGACGAGATCGTACGGGCCATCCAGGACGTCATCGCCGGCCGGGCCGGGCTTTCGCCGGTCGTCCAGCGCCGACTGCTGGAGCAGGTCACCTCGGCGCCCGAACCGTCGGGACCGAAGCTGCCCGACGGGCTGACGGCGCGGGAGGGCGAGGTGCTGACCCTGATCGCGGAGGGCCTCAACAACGCGGACATCGCCCGCAGGCTGCACATCTCCACGGCCACCGTGAAGACCCACATCAACAACCTCTTCTCGAAGACAGGCATTCACGACCGCGCGCAGGCGGTGCGGTACGCCTACCGGGAAGGTCTCGCGATGCCACCTGGGTCGGGGATCACCTGATGGGGTGAAGACCGGCGGTAGATGCGTCCGGGATCTTCCTGCTCTGTCCATCCTTGTACACGCGGCCGAAACGGTTCGCCGACAAGGAGAGTTGATCGGTGGAGAAGCAGGAAGGGCGGGACGCCGCGGGGGTACGGCTCGACGACCCGTGGTACGACGCGCTGGCCTCCGGCTGGGGCGAGCTGGACGGCACAGGCGCCCCCGCGCCCGTCCTGCCGCCACAGTCCGCGGACCGGCAGAGCGCCGGGCCGTGCGCGGCCGACATCTATCTCGAGGTGCAGCACAGCGCCGCCTTCCAGGAGGTGCGCGGACGCTACCGGAGGTTCGTCGTCCCCGCCGCGTTCGCCTTTCTCACCTGGTACTTGGCGTATGTCGTCGCGGCCGTCACGGCACCCGGGCTGATGGCCCGGCCGGTGGCGGGCGCGGTGAATGTGGCGATGGTCGCCGGGCTCGGACAGTTCCTCACCACATTCCTGCTGACCTGGGCGTATGCCCGCCATGCGCGACTGCGCCGGGACCGTGCCGCACTCGATCTGCGCTGGACCGTGTTCGATCAGACAAGGGCGCAGGAGCAGGCGAGAGCGCAGGAGCCGGCCAAAGCCCAGGAGCAGGCGAGAGCACAGGAGACGACGCGGGGGCACGAGCGTTGAGCGGCGACCACCAGACTCTGGCGCTACTGCTCTTCAGCGCGTTCGTCGCGCTCACCCTCGCCATCACGACCTGGGTGAGCCGCAACCGGCGAGGTTCCGCAGAGGAGTTCTACGCGGGCGGGCGGCTTTTCTCTCCCATGGAGAACGGGTTTGCCATCGCCGGCGACTACATGTCCGCCGCCTCGTTCCTCGGCATCTCCGGCCTCATCGCCCTCTACGGCTACGACGGAATGCTCTACTCCGTCGGCTTCCTGGTCGCCTGGCTGGTCGTTCTGCTCCTCGTCGCCGAACTCGTGCGCAACTGTGGCCGGTTCACTCTGGCCGATGTCGTCGCATCGAGGATGAGCGAGCGCCCCGTCCGCATCGCGGCGGGAACTTCTTCGGTCGCCGTGTCCGTTCTCTATCTGGTGGCGCAGATGGTGGGAGCCGGCAGCCTCGTCGCGCTGCTGCTGGGCGGTACGAGCGAAGCCGCGCGCTCGTGGACCGTGATCGGCGTGGGTGCACTGATGGTGATCTATGTGTCGTTGGGAGGGATGCGAGCCACCACCTGGATCCAGATCGTCAAGGCCGTGCTGCTGATGGCGGGCGCGATCACGATGACCGTGCTCGTACTGACACGCTTCCACGGCGACTTCAACCAGCTGCTGAACTCCGCCGCCGAACGGAGCGGCCACGGCAAGGATTTCCTCTCGCCCGGCCTCAAGTACGGCGGGAACTGGACCGCGCGCCTCGACTTCATCAGCCTCGGCCTGGCGCTCGTCCTGGGTACGGCGGGGCTGCCGCACATCCTGTCCCGCTTCTACACCGTGCCGACCGCGCGGGCCGCCCGACGCTCGGTGGTCTGGTCGATCGGCCTCATCGGCAGCTTCTATCTGATGACGATCGTGCTCGGCTTCGGCGCGGCCGCGGTGGTGGGCTCCGACGCGGTACGGGCGTCGAACGCCGCTGGGAACACGGCGGTTCCGCTGCTCTCCCTCGATCTGGGCGGGGGCGCCGGATCGACCGGCGGCACGGTGCTCTTCGCGGTGGTCGCGGCCGTGGCCTTCGCGACGATCCTCGCCGTCGTCGCCGGTATCACCCTCGCCTCATCGGCCTCGGTCGCCCACGATCTGTACGCCTCACTCAGGCGCCGCCACTCCAAGCAGCGCAGCGAGGTCGCGGTCGCCCGGGTCGCCGCGGTCGGCATCGGGGCGGCCGCCATTGCGCTCGGCCTGCTCGCCCGCGATCTGAACGTCGCGTTCCTGGTGGGCCTGGCCTTCGCGGTCGCCGCCTCCGCCAATCTGCCCGTACTGCTCTACTCGCTGTTCTGGCGGAACTTCACCACGCGCGGTGCGGTGTGGTCGGTGTACGGCGGGCTGATTCCGGCGGTGCTGCTTGTGGTGCTCTCGCCGGTCGTGACGGGCAGCCCGGAGGCGCTCTTCCCGGGGGCGGACTTCCATGTCTTCCCACTGCAGAACCCGGGGCTGGTCTCCATCCCGCTGGGCTTCCTGGCGGGCTGGCTCGGCACCGTAACCTCTGCTGAGCCCGCGGACGCAGCGAAGCACGCGGAGACGGAGGTGCGGGCGCTTACGGGTGCGGGCGCGGTCTGAAGCTCGCCGCGCGGTCTCAACTCGCTGCGGGCTGAACTCGCTGCGGTCTGAAGTTCGCTGCGGTCTGAGGTTCGCGGCCGCGGTCGAAGGCCGCCTGCGGGCCGTTTTTCTCAGATGCTCGCCGACCACAGGTACCGGTGTTCCGGGCGGCCCGTCTCGCCGTACTTCAGGCTCAGTTGCACTCGGCTCGTCCGCTCCAGCAGCTTCAGATAGCGCTGCGCCGTTTGCCGGCTCACCCCCGCACGCTCCGCGATCTCCTGGGTGGACAGCGGTCCCTCGGCGGCCAGCAGTACCTGGCGTACCAGCTCGGCGGTCGTCGGCGAGTGGCCCTTGGGCAGGTCCGGGGCGATCGAGCCGGCCGACAGTGCCCCGAATATCCGGTCCACCTCGGCCTGTTCCGCCTCGCCGCCGCTCTCCAGGGTGCGGCGGAGCGAGCCGTACGCCTCCAACTTGGCGTGCAGGCCGGCGAAGTTGAACGGCTTCACCAGGTACTGGAGGGCGCCATGGCGCATCGCCGCCTGGACAGTGGCCACATCCCGGGCCGCGGTCACCATGATCACGTCGGTCTGGTGGCCCAGCCTGCGCAACTCCCGTACGACCGCGAGACCGTTCCCGTCCGGCAGATAGTGGTCGAGCAGGATCAGATCCACCGGGCTGTCCGCGATCCGGGCGAGCGCCTCCGCAGCCGAGTAGGCCTTCGCGGAGACCCGGAAGCCGGGCACCTTGGACACATAGGCCGCGTTGATCTCCGCGACCCGGACGTCGTCGTCCACCACCAGTACGTCGATCATCGTGCCTCCACGACAGTGGCCAGGATCATTGCGCCTCCGCGACGGTGGCCAGCCCCGGCTCGGTCAGCGCTTCGGGGAGTACGACGGTGAACTCGGCGCCGCCGCCCGGCGCCTCGCTCACCTGTGCGCTGCCGCCCTGCCGTTCCGCGAGCCGGCGCACCAGCGCCAGGCCGAGTCCACGCTTGCCATGGGCCGGGAGTTCCTTGGTGGACCAGCCCTCGGTGAAGATCAACTCTCGCTGTTCGGACGGGACACCCGGGCCGCTGTCCGCGATCCGCAGGACGGCCGTACGGCCCTCGGCCCGCAGCTCGACCTCGATCCGCGGGTCCAGCGAACCGGCGGCCGCATCCAGCGCGTTGTCGACGAGGTTGCCGACGACCGTGACCAGACCGCGGGGGTCCACCAGCCTGTCGGGCAGCAGCGTCCCCGGCGCGATGCGCAGCGAGACGCCCCGCTCGGCCGCCACCGTCGCCTTGCCCACCAGCAGTGCGGCCAGCAGAGGATCATGGATCTTCTCGGTGATCTGCTCGGCGGTGGCCCGGTGCACGCCGACCACCTCGGTGACGAACTCAACTGCCTCCTCGTGCATCTCCAGTTCGAGGAGTCCGAGCAGGGTGTGCATCCGGTTGGCGTGCTCGTGGTCCTGGGCGCGCAGGGCGTCGATCAGTCCGCGGGTCGAGTCCAGCTCGCGGCCGAGCTGCTCCAGCTCGGTGCGGTCGCGCAGGGTGGCGACGGCGCCGCCGTCGTCGGTCGGCATCCGGTTGGCGATCAGCACCCGGCTGCCGCGTACGGTCAGCAGGTCCTCGCCGGTGACCCGGCCCGCCAGTACATCGGTCGTCCGGCCCCCGCCCAGCACCTCGTCGAGCGGTCGTCCCATCGCCTCGTGGCCGAGGCCGAGCAGCCGCTGCGCCTCGTCGTTCATCAGCCGGATCCGGCCCGACCTGTCCAGGGCCACGACCCCTTCCCGGATGCCGTGCAGCATCGCCTCGCGCTCCGCCAGCAGCGCGGAGATATCGGAGAAGGCCAGGTCATGCGTCTGCCGCTGGAGCCTTCTGGAGATCAGATAGGCGGCCAGGGCCCCGACGGCCAGTGCCCCGCCGGCGTACGCGAGCAGCCCGGGGATCGCGGCCAGCAGCCGGGCGCGCACGCTGTCGTACTCGATACCGACCGACACCGCGCCGACGATCCTGCCGCCGTCGTCGCGCAGCGGCACCTTTCCGCGGGCGGAACGGCCGAGTGTCCCGCTGTCGATCTCCATGACCTCGTTGCCCGCCAGCGCCTGGCTGGGGTCGGTGGAGACGACGCGGCCTATCTCCCGGGGGGCGGTGTGGGACCAGCGCACCCCGCGCCTGTCCATGATCACGACGTACTCCGCGCCGGTCGCCTGCCGGATCCGCTCGGCCTCGGCCTGTACCGGACCGGCGGCCGTCGGCCGTGAGCCGAGCAGCTCGTCGGCGACCTCCGGGGACGCGGTGGTCTCGGCGATGGCGAGCGCCCGGCGCATCGCCTGATCGTCGAGCTGGGCGCTGAGCGGCGCGAGGAAGAGACCGGTGGCCAGCACAGTGACACCAGTGGCGATGGCCAGCTGCATCAGCAGGACCTGGGAGAAAACCCGCTGCGGCCAGCCGAACCGCCGGCGCCGGGCGGGGACGGTCGGAACGGGGTTCATGTCTAGGAACGGTAGATGGCCGAGCGGCCTTTCCGAAACTTCCATTCCCGCGCAAATGGCTTGCGCGTTTTGCAGTCGACTTACGTCTTCTTCAAAGTCAGCGATAAAAGCCGCTGGTGTCGCCGGATTTCGGGGTTCCAGGCGGGGGTGGCCAGATCGCTTGGCGTGGTCATGGCAGTAGACGACTTGGCATAGCTCTGCAACTCTCTGACTGCCACGCGCAAAAGACCCAGTCCGACAGTGCACAAACGCCAGTCGCACAGGTACGCCGACAGAGCCGCGCCTCGTTGCGTCAGCGCACGGGGCCGAAGATCGGGGACATATGAGACCGCAACGCTGGAGTTGGCGGGTGCTCTCCGCCGTGATCACCGCCAGTCTTCTGATGATCGCCTGGCCGTCACTGACCGCATCGGCGGCACACGGCCCCAACATCGCCGCAGGCCGTCCCGCGGCTGCGAGCAGCGGCCACAGCGAGTACGCCGCCCGCAACATCACCGACACCGACCAGGCGACGTACTGGCAGAGCGCCGGTACAAGCTTCCCCCAGTGGGCGCAGACCGACCTCGGCACCACCAGCCGGATCGACGAAGTGGTCCTCAAGCTCCCCGCCGGGTGGGAGAGCAGGCAGCAGACGCTCTCCGTCCAGGGCAGCGCCGACGGCACCAGCTTCTCGACCCTGAAGACCTCGGCCGCGTACACCTTCAGCCCGGGCCAGGCCAATACGGTGGCCATCGTCTTCCCGGCCGCCCAGACCCGGTTCGTGCGCGTGCACATCACCGCCAACACCGGCTGGCAGGCAGCGCAACTGTCCGAACTCGAAGTCCATGCCGCAGGTGAGTCCTCCGCCGATCTCGCCCGCGGCAGGACTCTGACGGCCGGCAGCCACACCGAGGTCTACACGGCCGCCAACGCCAACGACGGCAACCGGGCCAGCTACTGGGAGAGCCGCAACGGCGATCTCCCACAGTGGATCCAGGCCGATCTGGGGTCCTCCGTACGCGTCGACCGGGTCGTCCTGCGCCTGCCGGCCGGCTGGGAAGACAGAACGCAGACCCTGCAGATCCAGGGCAGCCCGGGCGGCACGGACTTCACCGATCTGACCGCGTCCAGGGCGTACGAGTTCAACGCGGCCGGCGGCCAGTCGGTGACGATCTCCTTCGACGCCGCCACCACGCGGTACGTGCGGGTCCTGGTCACCGCCAACACCGGCCGGGCAGCCGCCCAGGTCTCCGAGTTCGAGATCTACGGCCCGGCGACCGGCGACACCCAGGCCCCCACGGCTCCCACCGCGCTTGCCTACACCGAGCCGGCCACCGGCCGGATCAAGCTGACCTGGGAGGCGTCCACCGACAACACCGGCGTCACCGGCTACGACATCTACGCCAACAACGAACTGCGCACCAGCGTCGCCGGAAACGTCACGACGTACACGGACACCCAGCCCACGAGCGCCACGGTGGCGTACTTCGTGCGCGCGAAGGACGCGGCCGGGAACCAGTCGGCCGACAGCAACACCGTGACCCGCAAGGCAGACACGGGCGACACCCAGGCGCCGACCGCACCCGCCTCTCTCGCCTTCACCGAGCCCGCCGCCGGGCAGATCAAGCTGACCTGGGGCGCGTCCTCGGACGACACCGGCGTCGCCGGGTACGACATCTACGCCAACAACACGCTGCGCAAGAGCGTGGCGGGCAACGTCATGACATACACGGACACCCAGCTCGCGAGCGCGACGGTCTCGTACTTCGTACGCGCCAAGGACGCCGCCGGGAACGAGTCCGGCAACAGCAACACAGTGACCCGCAACGGATCCACGGGCCCGGGGTCCAACCTCGCCGTCGGCAAACCGATCAGCGCCTCCTCCGTGATCCACACCTTTGTCGCGGAGAACGCCAACGACAACAGTCTGACGACCTACTGGGAGGGCGCCGCCGGCAGTTACCCGGGCACTCTCACCGTGAAACTGGGCGCCAACGCCGATCTGAGCAGCGTGGCCGTCAAGCTCAATCCGGACAGCAGCTGGGGCACGCGGACGCAGAACATCCAGGTACTCGGCCGTGAGCAGAGTGCGCAAGGCTTCACGAGTCTGGCCGCGGCGAAGGACTACACCTTCAATCCGGCGAGCGGCAACGCGGTCACCGTCCCGGTCGACGCTCGAGTCGCCGACGTACAGCTGAAGTTCACCTCCAACACTGGCGCGACCGCGGGGCAGGTGGCGGAGTTCCAGGTCATGGGCGTTCCGGCGCCCAACCCCGATCTGGAGGTCACCGGTCTGGCGGCGTCGCCCGCAGCACCCGTCGAGTCGGACCCGATCACCCTGTCGGCCACCGTACGCAACAGCGGACCCGTCGCCTCCGCCGCGAGCACGGTCGCGCTTCGGCTCGGCGGCACCAAGGTCGCCACAGCGCAGGCCGGCGCTCTGGCCGCCGGGGCGCAGACGACCGTCAGTGCGACGATCGGGGCGCGTGACGCGGGCACGTACCAGCTCAGCGCCGTCGCCGACGAGGCGAACTCCGTCATCGAGCAGAACGAGACCAACAACACCTACACCAGCCCGACTTCGCTGGTGGTCAAGCCGGTGGACAGCTCCGACCTGATCGCATCCGCGGTGAACTGGACCCCGAGCGGCCCCGCTGCCGGTGACACCGTCACCTTCTCCGTGGCCCTCAAGAACCAGGGAACGGTGGCCTCGGCGGGCGGCAGTCACGGCATCACGCTCGCCGTGACCGACTCCAGGGGCGCGACGGTCAAGACCCTCACGGGCGAGCACGGCGGAGCCATCGCCGTCGGAGCGACCACATCACCCGTGAACCTCGGCAGCTGGCCCGCCGCCAACGGCTCGTACACCGTGAAGGTGGTCGTCGCCGACGACGCCAACGAGCTGCCGGTCAAGCGCGCCAACAACAGGAGCACCCGTCCGCTGTTCGTCGGCCGCGGCGCCGACATGCCGTACGACATGTACGAGGCGGAGGACGGCACGGCGGGCGGTGGCGCAGAGATCGTCGGACCGAACCGGACCGTCGGCGACGTTGCGGGCGAGGCGTCGGGCCGCAAGGCCGTCACCCTCAACAACGACGGCAACTACGTGGAGTTCACGACCAGGGCGAGCGCCAACACCCTGGTGACGCGGTTCTCCATTCCGGACTCGCCGGGCGGCGGAGGCATCGACTCGACGCTCAACGTCTACGTCAACGGCTCCTTCCGCAAGGCGATCGACCTCACCTCCAAGTACGCCTGGCTGTACGGGGCGGAGGCCAGCCCCGGGAACTCTCCGGGATCCGGCGCCCCGCGCCACATCTACGACGAGGCGCACATCATGCTGGGCGATTCGGTTCCGGAAGGCAGCAAGATCAAGCTGCAGAAGGACGCGGCCAACGGTTCCAAGTACGCGATCGACTTCGTGAGCCTGGAGCAGGTCGCGCCCATCGCCAACCCCGATCCGGCGACGTACACCGTGCCGGCCGGATTCACTCATCAGGACGTCCAGAACGCCCTGGACAAGGTGCGGATGGACACGACCGGCGCGCTGGTCGGCGTCTATCTGCCGGCCGGCGACTACCAGACGTCCAGCAAGTTCCAGGTGTACGGCAAGGCCGTGAAGGTGGTCGGCGCCGGGCCCTGGTACACCCGGTTCAACGCGCCCTCGACACAGGACAACACCGATGTCGGCTTCCGGGCGGAGGCGTCCGCGAAGGGCTCGTCGTTCGCGAACTTCGCGTACTTCGGGAACTACACCTCGCGCATCGACGGCCCGGGCAAGGTGTTCGACTTCTCGAATGTCTCGGACATCGTGATCGACAACATCTGGAACGAGCACATGGTGTGCCTCTACTGGGGCGCGAACACCGACAAGATCACCATCAAGAACTCCCGCATCCGCAATATGTTCGCCGACGGCGTCAACATGACCAACGGGTCGACGGACAACCTCGTGACCAACAACGAGGCGCGGGCCACCGGAGACGACAGTTTCGCGCTCTTCTCGGCGATCGATGCCGGGGGCTCGGACATGAAGAACAACGTCTACGAGAATCTGACGTCGATCCTCACCTGGCGGGCCGCTGGCATCGCCGTCTACGGCGGCTACGACAACACCTTCCGCAACATCCACATCGCGGACACGCTCGTCTACTCCGGGATCACCATCAGCTCGCTGGACTTCGGCTACCCGATGAACGGCTTCGGGACCGAACCGACCACGGTCGAGAACGTCTCGATCGTCCGGGCCGGCGGGCACTTCTGGGGAGCGCAGACCTTCCCCGGGATCTGGCTCTTCTCGGCCTCGAAGGTGTTCCAGGGGATCCGGGTGAACAACGTCGACATCGTGGATCCGACGTACAGCGGAATCATGTTCCAGACCAACTACGCAGGAGGACAGCCGCAGTTCCCAATCAAGGACACGATCCTCAGTGACATCTCGATCTCCGGCGCTCGCAAGAGCGGGGACGCGTACGACGCCAAGTCCGGATTCGGGCTCTGGGCGAACGAGATGCCGGAGGCCGACCAGGGGCCCGCGGTCGGTGAGGTCACCTTCAACGGTCTGAGGTTCAGCAACAACGCCCAGGACGTGAAGAACACGACCTCCACCTTCAAGATCAATATCAACCCCTAGGCGACCTGTCGCCATGAGCGCGGACTAGCGCAAGCCGCTTGCAAGGCTTGCGCTAGTCTTGCGTGCATGACGCGACGACTTGCTCAGGTGGCGAAGAAGGTTGGGGTCAGCGAGGCCACGGTCAGCCGGGTGCTCAACGGCAAGCCGGGGGTCTCCGAGGCCACCCGGCAGTCCGTGCTGACAGCGCTGGACGTCCTTGGGTACGAGCGCCCGACCCAGCTGCGCGGCGAGCGGGCGCGACTGGTCGGTCTGGTCCTTCCGGAGTTGCAGAATCCGATTTTCCCGGCGTTCGCCGAGGTGATCGGCGGGGCGCTGGCGCAGCAGGGGTTGACCCCCGTGCTCTGCACCCAGACCAAGGGCGGTGTCTCGGAGGCGGACTATGTCGAGCTGCTGCTCCAGCAGCAGGTGTCCGGCGTCGTGTTCGCGGGAGGGCTCTTCGCCCAGGCGGACGCCCCGCACGACCACTACAGGCTGCTTGCCGGACGCAAGATTCCGGTGGTGCTGATCAACGCCTCCATCGAGAATCTCGACTTCCCCTGCATCGCCTGCGACGACGCCGTGGCAGTGGAGCAGGCCTGGCGGCACCTGGTCTCGCTCGGCCATGAACGCATCGGTCTGGTCCTCGGCCCGCCCGACCATGTGCCGTCCCGCCGCAAGCTCGCGGCGGCCCACGCGGCCGCGAAGTCTGCCGGCCGTGAGCTGCCCGACGAGCGCATCGAGCGCTCTATGTTCTCGCTGGAAGGCGGGCAGGCGGCGACCGCGCGACTGCTCGACCGGGGTGTCACCGGGATCATTTGCGCCAGCGATCCGCTCGCTCTCGGAGCGGTACGGGCCGCACGCCGGCGGGGTCTGTCCGTCCCCGGCGAGGTGTCGGTCGTCGGTTATGACGACTCCGCCTTCATGAACTGCACCGAGCCGCCGCTGACCACCGTGCGCCAGCCCATCGAGGCGATGGGGCGGGCCGCGGTGGAGCTGCTCTGCGCACAGATCCAGGGTGGCGAAGTGCCGCCCGGCGAGCTGCTCTTCGAGCCGGAGCTGGTGGTGCGCGGCTCCACGGCCCAGGCTCCGCGCTAGCCGCGCGTCCGGCCCAGGCGCCCGGCCCCCGCGCTGGCTGTCGCCCTCCGGCGTGCAACTGACTGTCAAGCATTTACGAAATCAGCGCGAGATATTGCGGTCTCCTGTCGCCGGTGGTTGAGTGTGCCGCGCCCCCGCTGCGTGTCAGCCGCGGGTCGTCCACGCTCTTGCCCGAGGGGGACCACCGATGACAAGTGCTTGGTTCCGTCGTACTCGCCGTGTCGGTCGTAGCACCGCGACCGCCCTCGTCTCCGCGCTCGCCCTCTCCGCCCTGGCCGCCTGCGGCACGAGCAGCAGCGGCAACAACGACGAGGGCTCCGGCGGTGGTTCGTCCGACCCGTCAGCGCCGCTGGACCCGAAGACCAAGCTGACCCTCACGATCGACTGCATGCCTCCGGCCGCCAAGGCCGCGGAGCTCAAGGAGTGGAACGAGGACGTCAAGGCGTTCAACAAGACGTACCCGAACATCAAGATCGAGGGGCGTTCGACGCCCGGCCAGTGTCTTGAGCCGCCGCGCTTCACCGCGATGCTCAAGGCCAAGTCCCAGCCCGACGTGTTCTACACGTACTTCACCGATCTTCAGCAGGTGCTGGACAACGCGGGCACCGAGGACATCTCCGCGTACGTGACCGCCAAGACCGTCCCCGCTTTGGCGGACATCGACCCCGACGTCATGAACTCCCTCAAGCAGGACGGCAAGCTCTACGGCCTCCCCACCAGCAACTACACCATGGGTCTGCTGATCAACCGCAAGCTCTTCGAGCGGGCCGGACTCGACCCCGACAACCCGCCGAAGACCTGGGAAGAGGTCCGCGCGGCCGCCAAGAAGATCGCCGGACTCGGCAAGGGAATCGCGGGCTACGGCGAGTACAGCGCCGGAAACACCGGCGGCTGGCACTTCACCGCCACCATGTACGGACTCGGCGGCGACATCGTCGACGCGAGCGGCAAGAAGGCCGCCTTCAACAACGACCTGGGCAAGCAGGTCGCCGAGAACCTCCACGCCATGCGCTGGCAGGACGACAGCATGGGCAAGACCCAGCTGCTCAAGTGGGGCGATCTGCAGAAGCAGATCGCCAGCGACAAGCTCGGGATGTTCCTCGCCGCGCCCGACGACATCGCGTACATGGTCCAGCAACTCGGCGCCAAGTACGAGAACTTCGGCATGGGGCCGATCCCGGGCGAGAAGAACACCCTCTTCGGCGGCAACAACTACATGATCAAGAAGGGGATGTCCCCGGACAAGATCAAGGCCGCCGTCGCCTGGCTCAACTTCAAGAACCTCACCGTGGGCAAGGGTCAGTTCGACTGGGCCCGCGCCAAGGCGGACGGTCTGCCCGTCGGTGTCCCGCAGCCGAACTTCTGGCTGAACGCCAGCAAGACCAAGGACGACGCGGCGCGCGCCGCCAGCGCCACCATGCCGGTCGAGAACTTCAAGGCCTTCATGGACAACCCCGTCAAGGGCAAGGCCGAGCCGCCCAAGGCCCAGGAGATCTACAAGGTCCTGGACAACGTGATGTCGGCAGTCCTGACCAACAAGAACGCGGACGTGGCGGGGCTGCTCTCCACCGCGGAGACGCAGGTCGACCAGATCCTGGCGAACCAGTAGCAGATGTCGGCCCCCACGCTCTCACCGCGCAAGGCCGCACCGTCCCCAGGGCAGGGTGCCGGGCTCCGTACGAACGCATCGAGGGAGGCGTTCGTACGAGCCCTGCGCCACAATCTGTCGGCGCACGGCTTTCTGATCGGCGCCGTGCTCTGCTTCTCGTTCTTCTCCTGGTATCCGATGGTCAGGGAGTTCATCCTGGCCTTCCAGAAGACCGAGGACGGACGGACCACCTGGGCCGGCTGGTCCAACCTCACCACCGTCTTCAACGACCCGGCCTTCTGGCAGGCCTGGCGCAACACGCTGCTGTTCACCGGTCTCGCGCTGCTCCTCGGCTTCGCCGTCCCGTTCGTCGTGGCGCTGGTCCTCAACGAATTCCGGCACGCCCAGGGCTACTTGCGGCTGCTGGTCTATCTGCCGGTGATGCTCCCGCCGGTCGCGTCCGTACTGCTCTTCAAGTATCTGTACGACCCCGGATACGGGCTTTTCAACCGGATCCTGGAACTGCTGCACCTCCCGCAGCAGCAGTGGCTCCAGGACCCCGACACCGCCATGCTCTCCGTCGTCATCGCCGCCACCTGGATGAACATGGGCGGCGCGACGCTGATCTACCTCGCCGCACTCCAGGGCATACCGGGGGAGCTCTACGAGGCGGCGGAGCTCGACGGCGCGGGAGTGCTGCGCAAGATCTGGTACGTCACCATCCCGCAGACCCGGCTGATCCTCTCGCTGATGCTGCTGATGCAGATCATCGCGACGATGCAGGTCTTCACCGAGCCGTTCCTGCTCGCGGGCGGCGCAGGCCCGGAGGGCTCCACGACGACCGTGGTCTACCTCATCTACCAGTACGCCTTCAACTTCAACGACTACGGCAGCGCGGCCGCGCTCGGCCTGGTCCTGCTCGTACTGCTCGCGGGGTTTTCCGCGGCGTACGTACGGCTCAGCCGCGGCAGCGAGGACGAGTAGGACGGGGGAGACGGACATGAGCAGCACACGCACACTCATCTCACCGGCCCAACTAGCCAGACCGCGCGGGAAGTTGCTCTACTGGGTCGTCTTCGCCCTGGTCGTCGGCCTCTTCACGCTGGTCTTCCTCGGCCCGCTCTACTGGATGGTCTCCGGCGGGCTCAAGACCACCCAGGAGATCGTCCAGTCACCGCCGACCTTCGTGCCCGAAACGGTTCACCCGGAGAACTACTCCCGGGCCTGGGACGTGATGGACCTGTCCCGGCTGCTGTTCAACACGCTCTACTACGCGTTCGGGGCGCTCGCCTTCCAACTGGTTCTCGACGTCGCCGCGGCCTACTCGCTCTCCAGGCTGCGGCCGGTGTTCGGCAAGGCTATCCTCGCCATGATGCTGGTCACGCTGATGATTCCGGCCACCGTCCTGGTCGTGCCGCAGTATCTGACCGTGCTCGACGTGCCGATCGTGGAGCGCAATCTGCTCAACTCGCCCTGGGCGATCTGGCTTCCGTCCGTCACCAACGCCTTCAACATCTTCCTGCTGAAGCGGTTCTTCGACTCGATCCCGCGCGAGCTCCTCGATGCCGCCGCCATCGACGGGGCGTCCCGGATGCGGACCCTGTGGTCCGTGGTGCTGCCGATCTCCCGGCCGATCCTGGGCGTCGTCTCCATCTTCGCGGTCGTCGGCGTCTGGAAGGACTTCCTCTGGCCGATGCTCACCCTGCCCGATCCGGGCAAACAGACACTCAACGTCGGCATCTACTCCCTCTCGAACGGCGTGCCCGAGAACGTGCTGATCGCCGCGCTCGCCATCGCGTCCGTGCCGACGCTGCTGATCTTCCTGACCTTCCAGCGCAGCATCATGAGCGGTCTCACCGCGGGCGGCCTCAAGGGCTGACGCACCGAGGACCGGCCTCCAAGGACCGGCCTCCAAGGACCGGTCTTCGCAAGGGTCCCGCCCAACGGCCCGTCGCACCGCTCGTGCCTCACGCCTCCGCCGCCGGCCTCTCTCCGGCGCCCCGCTGTCCGGGCCGGCGGCGGAGTCCCCACCCTGCCCGAAAGGACCGTCACGTGGCAGCCCCTCATTCGGATCAAGCGGACGACTGGTGGCGCAGCGCCGCCATCTACCAGGTGTACGTACGGAGCTTCGCCGACGGCGACGGCGACGGCACCGGCGATCTCGCCGGGGTGCGAGCCCGGCTGCCCCACCTTGCCGAACTGGGCATCGACGCGATCTGGTTCAACCCGTGGTACCTGTCGCCGATGGCGGACGGCGGCTACGACGTGGCCGACTACCGCGCTGTCGACCCGGCCTTCGGCACCCTCGCCGAGGCCGAGAAGCTCATCGGCGAGGCTCGCGAGCTGGGCATCCGCACCATCGTCGACATCGTCCCGAACCACATCTCGCACCAGCATGCGTGGTTCAGGGCGGCCCTCGCGGCGGGACCCGGCAGCCCCGAGCGCGAGCTGTTCCACTTCCGTCCGGGGCGCGGTGAGAGGGGTGAACTGCCGCCCAACAACTGGCCGTCGCAGTTCGCGGGGGAGACCTGGACCCGGGTCCCCGACGGCGAGTGGTACCTGCACCTGTTCACGCCGGAGCAGCCCGACCTCAACTGGGACCACCCGGTCGTACGCCGGGAGCACGAGGACGTGCTGCGCTTCTGGTTCGAGCGCGGCGCGGCGGGTGTACGGATCGACTCGGCGGCCCTGTGCGCCAAGGACCCGGCCCTGCCGGACGCCGACGAGGGCGACACGACCCCCTACGTCGACCGCGACGAGCTGCACGACATCTACCGTGCCTGGCGGGCCGTCGCCGACGAGTACGGCGGGGTGCTCATCGGCGAGCTGTGGGTGCCCGACCCGGACCGGTTCTCCCGCTACCTGCGCCCCGACGAGCTGCACACCGCCTTCAACTTCGACTTCCTGGCCCGCTCTTGGGACGCCGCGGAGCTGCACGCCTCCATCGACACGACGCTCGCGTACCACGCCCCCGTCGGGGCCCCCGCGACCTGGGTGCTCTGCAACCACGACGTGACACGCACGGTCACCCGCTACGGGCGGGACGACACCGGCTTCGACTTCGCGAAGAAGCGCTTCGGCACCCCCACTGACCTGGCCGTCGGGACCCGGCGCGCCCGGGCGGCGGCCCTGCTCTCGCTCGCCCTGCCCGGCAGCGTCTATCTGTTCCAGGGCGAGGAACTCGGACTGCCCGAGGCGGACATACCGCTGGACCGCATCCACGACCCGATGCACTTCCGCTCCCAGGGCGTGGACCCCGGGCGCGACGGCTGCCGGGTGCCACTGCCGTGGGCCGCGGACGCGCCGCATTACGGCTTCGGCTCGGACACGGAGCCTTGGCTGCCGCAGCCCGGCGACTGGGCCTCGTACGCCGCCGACCGCCAGGCCGCGGATCCCACCTCGATGCTGACCCTCTACCGGCGGGCCCTGCGCATCCGCCGCGTCGAGCCCGGCTTCGGCGACGGACCGCTGCGCTGGCTGAGGTCCGCGCAAGGGGTCCTGGCCTTCATCCGCACCGACGGCCTGATCTGCGTGGTCAATCTTGTCGGGGAACCCGCGGAACTCCCCGGCCACACCAGCGTCCTGCTGACGAGCGGTCCCCTGGACGACGAGGGCCGTCTTCCGCGGGACACGGCGGCCTGGCTACGGAGCTGACGCCGCGGCCGACGGCACAGTTCGGTGAGGTGGAGGCGTACCGCTCCTGACCCGTTCTTGGGGGCCGGTGTCGACAGGCGTCGGCCCTCGCCAGAGTCAGCTGTGGCCCGGTGGTGTGCCCGTGGCCATCTCCACGATGACGGAGTCAAAGATCTCAGCGAGGCGCCGTTCGTCGCTCTCAGGGGGCAGGGCTCGCTTTGCGTCGCGTGATGCGTCCCAATAGCGGAGGAAGGGTGCGCTGTTCGCGAGGTCCCGTGCATGCGCCCGGAGCTCTGCTTCGGAGTAGGTCCCCCATCTATAGGCGAGCAGAAAGTGGCCGAACGTCAGATTGGCGAACAGGTGCTGGCGGCTGACGACGGGGGGCGACGCGGGGAAGGCATTCCAGACATCAGCCAGGGAAGGGTCCTCCATGGCCATCCTGGAAAGCTGCACGTGCAGTCCGCGCATGTGGGACTCAGCGCTCCTGTGCAGTTCAATACGCGAACTGGCCAGTTCCTCGCGCTGCTCGGCGAGTTCGTGGCGCTGTAGTCGCAACTCCTGCTGCTGAAGGAAGAGCGTCACTACCAAGATGAGGAGAGCCATTCCGGAGAAGACGGCACTGGCTGCTCCGAAGTAGTCGCCGACCCGGCTCCGGTCTGCGGCTGCCTGAGCCCCTCCGCTGGACCGTTCGACAGCGTCTATGAGCCAGCCGCTGACCAGCACGGATGCAGCGCATACGAGAGCGATGACGAGGAGTGACAAGCCGCCCCAGACACAGGCCCGCCGCATCAGCTGTAACCGCTCCATGCCGTGTTTCCCCCGCCCCCGGCCGATGCGCTGGGTAGCACCGTACCCGTGCCGCAGAGCGGGAAACCCGGCCGACCTGGGGGCGCACACACGTATCCTTGAGCAGCTCAAACTCTGCGTGAAAAGGTGAAATCTTTGGTGAGGAACCCCATTCCCGTCGTCGTACTCGCGGGCTTTCTGGGATCCGGCAAGACGACCTTGCTCAACCATCTGCTGCGCGCGAGTCGTGGGACCCGGATCGGTGCGATCGTCAATGACTTCGGGTCCATCGAGATCGACGCCATGACCGTGGCCGGTCAGCTGGGCGACTCCACGGTGTCCCTCGGCAACGGGTGTCTGTGCTGCGCGGTCGACGCGAGCGAGCTGGACGTCTTCCTCGACAAGCTCACCCGGCCCGCCGCTCGCCTCGATGTGATCGTCATCGAGGCCAGCGGACTCGCCGAACCGCAGGAACTCGTTCGTATGCTTCTGGCCAGCGAGAACGAGCGCATCGTTTACGGCGGACTCGTCCAGGTCGTAGACGCGCCCGAGTTCGAAGCGACGCGGGAGCGGCACCCCGAGATCGACCGGCATCTCGGTATCGCCGATCTGATCGTGCTGAACAAGGCGGACCGTATCGGTGAGGCCGTCGGCCGACGGTTGCGGGAGACGGTTGCACCTCTCGCCGGGGGAGCCGCCGTGATGCCGGCGATGTACGGGCGGATTGACCCGGAACTGCTCTTCGAGTGCCGCCCCCGGACCGAGCGCGTGGGGCAGCTGTCGTTCGAGGATCTCCACGACGACGACCGAGATCACGACGGTCACGACGGCCATCTGCACACCGCTTACGAGACGGTGTCGTTCAGTTCGGCCGAGCCCCTCCACCCGCGCAGGCTGCTGGACTTTCTCGACTCACGGCCCGATGGCCTCTACCGCATCAAGGGATTTGTCGACTTCGGCGCGCCCGACCCTCGCAACCGGTACGCCGTCCACGCCGTCGGCCGGTTTCTCCGGTTCTACCCGGAGCCCTGGCCAGACGGCGCGCAGCGGGCGACCCAGCTGGTCCTGATCGGCTCCGGCGTCGACACCGGAGCACTGCTCAAGGAACTCGACGCCGCCCGGGTGACCCGGCCGCAGGACGCCCCCGATGAGCACAGCATGTGGGGCGTCCTGCGGTTCGTACAGGAAGAAGAGGCTGCGGGCTAGCCGACAGGCCCCGCCAGTACCGCCACCGGCGACGTCAGCGGTGTGCCCGAGCCGTCGCGGCGCGGGTCGGTCTCCGGCAGCTCGGCCGGTGCGCCGCTCTTCTGTGCAGCCCGCGCCGGAGCCGCGCCCGCCCAGGCCAGGACGAGCACGTCCTCGCCCTTGAGGAACCGCTGGCAGCGCACCCCGCCCGTGGCCCGCCCCTTGCGTGGGTACTGGTCGAAGGGCGTCAGCTTCGCGGTCATCACCGAGTCGTCCAGCGTGCCGTGCGAGCCGGCGACCGTGAACACCACCGCGTCCCCGGCGGGGTCCACCGCCGTGAACGAGATCACCTCGGCGCCGTCCGTCAGCTTGATACCGGCCATGCCGCCCGCCGCCCGGCCCTGCGGCCGCACCTGCGAGGCCGGGTAGCGCAGCAGCTGCGCGTCGGAGGTGATGAAGACCAGGTCCTCCTCGCCCGTACGCAGCTCGGCACCGCCGACGACCCGGTCGCCGTCCCTGAGGCCGATGACCTCCAGCTCGTCCTTGTTCGCGGGGTAGTCGGGCACCACACGCTTGACGACACCCTGCAGGGTGCCGAGCGCCAGGCCCGGCGAGGACTCGTCGAGCGTGGTGAGGCAGACGATCCGCTCGTCCGCCTCCAGTGACAGGAACTCCGAGACCGGCGCCCCGCCCGAGAGGTTGGGCGCCGAAGCGGTGTCCGGCAGCTGCGGCAGATCGATCACCGAGATCCGCAGCAGCCGCCCGGCCGACGTCACCGCGCCCACGTCGCCGCGCTGCGTCGCGGGCACCGCGGAGACGATCACATCGTGCTTGGCGCGCCTGCCGCCCTCGTCCACCGGCGGCTCGCCGGTGGCGGTACGGGCCAGCAGACCCGTCGAGGACATCAGCACCCGGCACGGGTCGTCCGCGACCTCGAGCGCCGCCGCGGCGAGCGGCGTGCTCGCCGACTCCAGCAGGACGGTGCGCCGGTCGGTGCCGAACTTCTTCGCCACCGAGGCCAGTTCGCCCGAGACCAGCTTGCGCAGCTCGGCGTCCGAGTCCAGGATCCCGGTCAGCTCGTCGATCTCGCCGTTCAGCCGGTCGCGCTCGCTCTCCAGCTCGATGCGGTCGAACTTGGTCAGCCGGCGCAGCGGGGTGTCCAGGATGTACTGGGTCTGGATGTCGCTGAGTGAGAAGCGCTCGATCAGCCGCTGCTTGGCCTGCGCGGAGTTCTCACTCGAGCGGATGAGGCGGATGACCTCGTCGATGTCGATCAGCGCGACGAGCAGGCCCTCGACCAGATGCAGCCGGTCGCGCCGCTTGGTCCGCCGGAACTCGCTGCGCCGGCGCACGACTTCGAAGCGGTGGTCGAGGTAGACCTCGAGCAGTTCCTTGAGCCCCAGCGTGAGCGGCTGCCCGTCCACCAGCGCCACATTGTTGATGCCGAAGGACTCCTCCATCGGCGTCAGCTTGTAGAGCTGCTCCAGCACGGCCTCCGGAATGAAGCCGTTCTTGACCTCGATGACCAGACGCAGACCGTGCGAGCGGTCGGTGAGGTCCTTGACGTCCGCGATGCCCTGGAGCTTCTTCGAAGAGACCAGGTCCTTGATCTTGGCGATCACCTTCTCCGGGCCGACGGTGAAGGGCAGTTCGGTGACGACCAGGCCCTTGCGGCGCGCCGTGACGTCCTCCACGGAGACCGTCGCGCGGATCTTGAAGGTGCCGCGCCCCGATTCGTACGCGTCCTTGATGCCGGTCAGGCCCACGATCCGGCCGCCGGTCGGCAGGTCGGGCCCGGGGACGAGGCGCATCAGCGTCTCGAGGTCCGCACCCGGGTGCTTGATCAGATGGCGGGCGGCGGCGATGACCTCGCCCAGATTGTGCGGCGGCATGTTCGTCGCCATACCGACCGCGATCCCGGACGCGCCGTTGACCAGCAGATTCGGGTAGGCGGCGGGAAGAGCGACGGGCTCGCGCTCCTGGCCGTCGTAGTTCGACTGGAAATCGACGGTGTCCTCGTCGATCGACTCGGTCATCAGTGACGTCGCGTCGGCCATCCGGCACTCGGTGTACCGCATGGCGGCCGGCGGGTCGTCATTGCCGAGCGAGCCGAAGTTGCCGTGCCCGTCGACCAGCGGCAGGCGCATCGAGAACGGCTGCGCCATCCGCACCAGGGCGTCGTAGATCGACGCGTCGCCGTGCGGGTGCAACTTGCCCATGACCTCGCCGACGACACGGGCGCACTTCACATAGCCCCGGTCGGGGCGCAGGCCCATCTCGTTCATCTGGTACACGATCCGGCGATGCACAGGCTTCATGCCGTCACGTGCGTCCGGCAGGGCCCGGGAGTAGATCACCGAGTACGCGTACTCGAGGAAGGAGCCCTGCATTTCGTCCACCACGTCAATGTCGAGGATTCTCTCCTCGAAATCGTCCGGCGGCGGGGTCTTCGTGCTGCGGCGGGCCATCGCGGCTGCTGCTCCTTCGCGTACCAGGTCTGGAACTGACGCCGACCATTGTGGACCGTCCCACTGACAGCGCCGACCGCGACCCGGAACTTCGCCAGGTGTCAGCGCGCTTGCATACAGTGGCAGGACTTCTCCATATCGCGATCGAAGGGACGTACATGCCCATGGGTCACACGGCCACAGCGCAGGCCGGTTCCGGCGGCCTGACAGCGACTGAGCACCGGCTGGCCAACGGCCTGCGCGTGGTGCTCTCCGAGGACCACCTGACCCCGGTCGCCGCTGTCTGCCTCTGGTACGACGTCGGCTCACGCCACGAGGTCAAGGGCCGCACCGGCCTCGCCCACCTCTTCGAGCACCTGATGTTCCAGGGCTCGGGCCAGGTGAAGGGGAACGGCCACTTCGAGCTGGTGCAGGGCGCCGGTGGCTCGCTGAACGGCACCACCAGCTTCGAGCGCACCAACTATTTCGAGACGATGCCCACACACCAGCTGGAGCTGGCGCTGTGGCTGGAAGCCGACCGGATGGGCTCGCTGCTCGCCGCGCTCGACGACGAGTCGATGGAGAACCAGCGCGACGTCGTCAAGAACGAGCGCCGCCAGCGGTACGACAACGTTCCGTACGGCACGGCTTTCGAGAAGCTGACCGCCCTCGCCTACCCCGAGGGCCACCCGTACCACCACACGCCGATCGGCTCGATGGCCGACCTGGATGCGGCGACCCTCGAGGACGCCCGTGCCTTCTTCCGTACGTACTACGCGCCGAACAACGCCGTGCTGTCCGTCGTCGGCGACATCGACCCGGAGCAGACGCTCGCCTGGATCGAGAAGTACTTCGGCACCATCCCGACCCACGACGGCAAGCAGCCGCCGCGCGACGGCTCGCTCGCGGAGGTCATCGGCGAGCAGCTGCGCGAGGAGATCGTCGAGGAGGTCCCGGCGCGGGCGCTGATGGCG
The DNA here is from genome assembly GCF_042888505.1 of Streptomyces sp. NPDC002870. NCBI lineage: Bacteria > Bacillati > Actinomycetota > Actinomycetes > Kitasatosporales > Streptomycetaceae > Streptomyces > Streptomyces sp. NPDC002870. The sequence goes on along the minus strand of NZ_JBIAPW010000016.1, from coordinate 25,055 downwards.
GCCTACCGGCTGCCGCACGACGGCACGCGCGAGTGCGACGCAGCCGATCTGGCGCTGACCGTCCTCGGCGGCGGTGAGTCGTCCCGGCTGCACAATCGTCTGGTGCGCCGTGACCAGACGGCTGTCGCGGCCGGCTTCGGCCTGCTGAGGCTGGCCGGCGCGCCCTCGCTGGGCTGGCTGGATGTGAAGACGTCCGGCGGCGTGGAGGTGCCGCAGATCGAGGCCGCGGTCGACGAGGAGCTCGCGCGGTTCGCCGCGGACGGCCCCACGCCCGAGGAGATGGAGCGCGCGCAGGCTCAGTTGGAGCGCGAGTGGCTGGACCGGCTGGGTACGGTCGCGGGCCGCGCCGACGAACTGTGCAGGTACGCGGTGCTGTTCGGTGACCCGCAGCTGGCGCTGACCGCCGTGCAGCGGGTGCTGGACGTCACCGCAGAGGAGGTGCAGGCGGTCGCCAAGGCCCGGCTGCGCCCGGACAACAGGGCAGTGCTGGTCTACGAGCCCATCTCGGCCGACGACGGCGAGGGCGACGACAGCGACGACAGCGACGAGACCAACGAGCACGAGGGGACCGACCAGTGAGCGACGCTGCCGTGACCATGCAGTTCCACCCGCAGCCGGCGGCTGGAGAGGCCAGGCCCTGGGCGTTCCCCGCCCCCGAGCGAGGCACGCTGGACAACGGACTCACGGTGCTGCGCTGCCACCGTCCCGGCCAGCAGGTGGTGGCCGTCGAGATCTGCCTCGACGCACCGCTGGACACCGAGCCGGACGGCCTCGACGGCGTCGCCACGATCATGGCGCGCGCCCTGTCGGAGGGCACCGACAAGCACTCCGCGGAGGAGTTCGCGGCCGAGCTGGAGCGCTGCGGAGCGACGCTCGACTCGCATGCCGACCACCCCGGCGTCCGCGTCTCCCTGGAGGTCCCGGTCTCCCGGCTGCCCAAGGCACTCGGCCTGCTCGCCGAGGCGCTGCGCGCACCCGCCTTCGCCGACAACGAGGTGGAGCGGCTCGTACGCAACCGTCTGGACGAGATCCCGCACGAGACGGCCAATCCGGCCCGCCGGGCCGCCAAGGAGCTCTCCAAGCAGCTCTTCCCGGCCTCCCTGCGCATGTCGCGCCCCCGTCAGGGCACGGAGGAGACCGTGGCCCGGATCGACTCCGCGGCCGTGCGGGGCTTCTACGAGGCGCATGTGCGGCCCGCGACGGCCACAGCGGTGATCGTCGGCGACCTCACGGGGGTCGACGTGGACGCGGTGCTGGCCGACACCCTCGGCGCCTGGAAGGGCGACAGCGTCGCGCCCCGTCCCGTGCCGCCGATCACGGCCGACGACACGGGCCGCGTGGTCATCGTGGACCGGCCTGGCGCCGTGCAGACGCAGCTGCTGATCGGCCGCATCGGGGCGGACCGGCACGACCGCGTCTGGCCCGCGCAGGTGCTCGGCGCGTACTGCCTGGGCGGCACCCTCACCTCCCGCCTGGACCGCGTGCTGCGCGAGGAGAAGGGCTACACCTACGGCGTACGGGCCTTCGGCCAGGTACTGCGCTCCACCCCCGACGGGTCGGGCGCCGCGATGCTCGCCATCAGCGGTTCGGTGGACACCCCCAACACCGGACCGGCGCTGGAGGACCTCTGGAAGGTGCTGCGCACGCTCGCGGCCGAGGGGCTCACCGACGCCGAGCGGGATGTCGCCGTGCAGAACCTGGTGGGCGTCGCCCCGCTGAAGTTCGAGACGGCGGCGTCCGTCGCGGGCACGCTCGCCGACCAGGTCGAGCAGTCCCTCCCGGACGACTACCAGGCGCAGTTGTACGTACGGCTGGCCGAGACCGGCACCGTGGAGGCGACGGCCGCGGCCGTCAACGCCTTCCCGGTGGACCGGCTCGTGACGGTGCTCGTCGGCGACGCCTCGCAGATCGAGGAGCCGGTCAGGGCACTGGGCATCGGTGAAGTGACCGTTGTCACGGGCTGATTGACCGCACGACGATCGGCCATATTCGGCGAACAACTCAAAACAGACAATCGGAACCCCGGCCTCCATAGCGATGCCGGGGTTCTGTCTTATGCCCGGTTTGTTGGAGAGGTTGCCTGTCTGCCCTGTGGCATGCACTACAAAAGGGGCTGTCTGTTTGGTGAATGAAAGATGCCCCGCCTAGCGTCGGTCCGGCTGTCCGCCAGTAGCCCGCCGCACCCGCGGCATCGGACAGCCATCGCCGAGTCCCCGTATGGCGCGAGCCTGGGGAGCCGGGGACCCAATCAGTCCCTGGGGTGAATCGGACGCCTTCGCACCCGTGCGGAGGAGCCCGTAGGAGACCTTCCTGCTCCGAACCCGTCAGCTAACCCGGTAGGCGAGAAGGAAGGAAAGGATCAGCCACTTCATGGCGTTCACCCGTGCCACCGGGAAGCACCGTGCCCCGAGCCGCCTGACGCGCAAGAGCGCGAGCATGGCGGGCGTCGCGGCCCTTGCCACCACCGGCGTCATCGGAACCCTCGCTTCCCCGGCGCTCGCCGCCGAGCCCGGCGCCACCGCGGTCGAGGACACCGGCCTGACCCAGATCGTGGCCGCCGACTCGCTCGCCGACCAGATCGCCGACCAGGCCGCCGCCCAGAAGCGGGAGGCCGACGAGGCCGCCGCCAGGGCGAAGGCCGAGGCCGAGGCGAAGCGCAAGGCCGAGGCCCGCGCCAAGGAGGCTCGCGAAGCCAAGGAGCGCGCCGCCCGCGAGGCCGAGCGCAAGCGCCTCAACTCCTTCCGGCTCCCCGTCGCCGACGCGCACCTCACCACCGGCTACAAGGCCGGCGGCTCGCTCTGGTCCTCCGGCAGCCACTCCGGCGTCGACTTCCGTGCCCCGTCCGGCAGTTCGGTCATGGCCGTCGGCTCGGGCACCGTCGTCGAGGCCGGCTGGGCGGGCGCGTACGGCAACAACATCGTGATCAAGATGAACGACGGCTCGTACACCCAGTACGGCCACCTCTCGTCCATCGGCGTCTCGGTCGGCCAGCGGGTCACCCCGGGCCAGCAGATAGGCCTCTCCGGCTCGACCGGCAACTCCACCGGGCCGCACCTCCACTTCGAGGTCCGCACCAGCCCCGAGTACGGCTCCGACATCAACCCCGTCGCGTACCTGCGCGCCCACGGCGTCGACGTCTGACCGACACCCGAGTGAACGAAGGCCCCGGCCCCCGCCGGGGCCTTCGGCGTTCGGCCCGCTGGCCAAAAGATATCCATGAATTTCCAGGGGCCATCGGAAAATCCGGCCCACTGCAATAGAGTCACCGAACAGGCGTCAATCGGCTGCGTTTCGCGCGGATTAAAGCGGAGGTTCGGTCATGCGCATTCCCGCGCACTCGGTATGCACGGCGATCCGCGACGACATCGTCTCCGGCGTATTCGAGCGCGGCAGCCGGCTCACCGAGGAGCAGCTGGCGCGCCGCTACGGCGTCTCCCGGGTCCCCGTGCGCGAGGCCCTGCGCACACTGGAGTCCGAGGGCTTCGTCACCACCCGCCGCCACGCCGGCGCCTGCGTCGCCGAGCCCACCGAGCAGGAGGCGGCCGACCTGCTGGAGGTCCGGATGCTGCTGGAGCCGCTGGGCGCGGCCCGGGCCGCCCAGCGCCGCACGGAAGCGCACCTCAAAGTCCTGCGCGGTCTGGTCAGACTGGGGCAGGAGCGGGCCCGCCGCGGCCAGGGCGAGGATCTGCGCTCGCTGGGCGGCTGGTTCCACGAGACGCTCGCCCAGGCTTCCGGCAGCCCCGGCCTGACCGCCCTGCTCACCCAGCTGCGGCACAAGATCGCCTGGATGTACGCCATCGACCAGCCCGCCAAGCCCATCGAGTCCTGGGCCGAGCACGGCGCGATCGTGGACGCCGTGGCGCGCGGCGATGTGGAACGGGCGCGGGCGCTGACCGCCCTGCATGCCGAGCGGGCCACGGCCGCGCACCGGCTGCGCCGTCCCGAGCGGGTGAGGACTTCGCAACATGCCGTAAACACGGCAAGCGCCCGCAATTAACAGCCGCACCGTATACAAAGAGAAGATATTCGCGGGGCGGCTTTTATGCTGCCCGAATTCATGGTGCCCGGACCGCAAAAAAGCGGAGCCGCGATCTCCCGAATTCAGGACGCCGCGGCTCCGCCGTCGAGCAATTCGACTGCCAGATTCAGACGGTCTCGGGAAGCTCCTCGAGCCCCTCGGCGACCAGCTTGGCCAGACGGTCCAGGGCGGCGTCGGCGCCGTCCGCCTCGGAAGCGAGCACGATCTCCTCGCCGCCCTGAGCGCCCAGGCCGAGCACCGCGAGCATGGAGGCGGCATTGACCGGGTTGCCGTCGGCCTTGGCGATCGTCACCGGGATGCCGGAGGCCGTGGCGGCACGGACGAAGATGGAAGCGGGGCGGGCGTGAAGGCCCTCGGCCCAGCCGACATTGACGCGGCGCTCAGCCATGGTGTTGCCCTTCAAGTCTTAGCGGTTGTCTAGACCAGTCTCTCATGCGGTTGCGGCGTACTCGCACCGGCCTTCGGCCCGGGAGCGGCCGCCGGTCGGACCTCCTCAGACTGCCCGCGGCCAACAGCCGCCGCTACCGGTGGGTGAGCCGTACGCTTCTGGCATGCAGACCGAGCCGGACCACGCCTACCCCGATCACTGGGAAGCAGACGTGGTGCTTCGCGACGGCGGCACCGCGCGCATCAGGCCCATCACCACCGAGGACGCCGAGCGCCTGGTCAGCTTCTACGAACAGGTTTCGGACGAGTCGAAGTACTACCGCTTCTTCGCACCCTATCCACGGCTCTCCGCCAAGGACGTCCACCGCTTCACCCACCACGACTATGTGGACCGGGTGGGTCTCGCGGTCACGGTCGGCGGTGAGTTCATCGCGACTGTCCGCTACGACCGGATCAACGCGCAGGGCCGCCCCGCGAGTGCCCCCGCCGACGAGGCCGAGGTCGCTTTCCTCGTGCAGGACGCTCACCAGGGGCGCGGGGTCGCGTCCGCGCTGCTCGAACACATCGCGGCGGTCGCCCGCGAGCGCGGGATCCGGCGCTTCGCCGCCGAGGTGCTGCCGGCCAACAACAAGATGATCAAGGTGTTCCGGGATGCGGGCTACACCCAGAAGCGCAGCTTCGAGGACGGCTCCGTCCATCTGACCCTCGACCTGGAGCCGACCGCCGAGTCCCTCGCCGTGCAGCGCGGCCGCGAGCAGCGCGCGGAAGCCCGTTCCGTGCAGCGCCTCCTCGCCCCCGGGTCGGTCGCGGTCATCGGCACCGGCCGCGCGCCGGGCGGTGTGGGCCGCACCGTGCTGCGCAACCTCCTCGACGCCGGGTACACCGGTCGTACGTACGCCGTGAACCGCGCCTTCCCCGAGGGGCAGCGGGAGGTGGACGGCGTCCCCGCTTTCCGCTCCGTCGGCGAGGTCGGGGAGCCGGTCGACCTCGCGGTCGTCGCCGTTCCCGCCGAACGGGTGCCGGAAGCGGTCGCCGACTGCGGCGAGCACGGCGTCCAGGGTCTGGTCGTCCTCACCGCCGGATACGCCGAGAGCGGCGCAGCCGGGCGGGAGCGGCAGCGCGAACTGGTGCGGCAGGCCCGCTCGTACGGCATGCGCATCATCGGCCCGAACTCCTTCGGCATCATAAGCACGTCGGACGCCGTCCGCCTCAACGCGTCCCTCGCGCCCCACTCCCCGGCGCCCGGCCGCATCGGCCTGTTCACCCAGTCCGGCGCGATCGGCATCGCCCTGCTGTCGGGCCTGCACCGGCGCGGCGCGGGCCTGTCCTCCTTCATCTCGTCGGGCAACCGCGCGGACGTGTCCGGCAATGACTTTCTGCAGTACTGGTACGAGGACCCGGACACCGATGTCGTGCTGCTGTACCTCGAATCGATCGGCAACCCGCGCAAGTTCACCCGCCTCGCGCGGCGTACGGCGGCAGTGAAGCCGGTCGTCGTGGTCAAGGGCGCCCGCCACAGCGGCAGCGAGCCGCCCGGGCACGCGGTGCCGGTGACCCGGATCCCGGACGCCACGGTCGGGGCGCTGCTGCGCCAGGCGGGCGTGATCCGCGTCGACACGGTGACCGAACTCGTCGACGCGGGGCTGCTGCTGGCGGGCCAGCCGCTGCCGGCCGGGCCGCGGGTGGCGATCCTCGGCAACTCCGAGTCCCTCGGCCTTCTCACCTATGACGCCTGCCTCACCGAGGGCCTGCGCCCAATGCCGCCGCGCGACCTCACGACGACGGCCACCCCGGCGGACTTCCGGGCGGCGCTCGCCGAAGCGCTGACCGGCGATGTATGCGACGCCGTGGTGGTGACGGCGATCCCGTGGGTGGGCGAGAACGGCGTCACGGAATCGGGTGACGGCGAGGTCCTGGCGGCGGCCCTGCGCGACGCGGCGGCGACGTCACCGGCGAAGCCGGTGGCGGTGGTCCACGTGGAAATGGGCGGCCTGGCGGAGGCGCTGGCAGCGGCCACGAGCACGCGTACGGTCACGTCCACGTCCACGAGCACCGGTACGGGCACGGCAGCGGCCACCGGCACGGCTCCGGCCGCGGCCACGAGCACCGGCACAGGTACGGCCACAGGCACGGCTACGGGCACAGGTACGGGCACGGCCCCGGCTGCGGCCACAAGCACCGGCACCGGTACGGTTCCGGCCGCGGCCACCAGTACCCGCATGGCCACGACCCCGGCGGCCCACGCCGACGGCCCGGCCCCCGGCGCCGGACACAAGGCACCGGCAGCCGCCCCGCGGCCCGCAGCCGCCCCCCGCCGTTCCCCGGGGCAGAGCGCGTCCCCCGTGTCCGCCGCCGTGCGCTATGGCGCCCCGGCCCCCGCGACCGCCCCGCACGACTACCGCATCCCCGCCTACCCCGCCGCCGAGCGCGCCGTCCGCGCGCTCTCCGAGGCGGTGAAGTACGCCCAGTGGCGTCGGCACGCCGCCGAGCCCGGCAAGGTCCCCGTGTACGAGGACATCGACGAGCCCGGCGCCGCCGCCCAGATCGACGCGCTGCTCGGCGAGCACGGCAACCCCCGCGGCACCACGCTCGCCCCTGCCGCCGCCGATGAGCTCCTTCGCCGGTACGGCATCTCCGTACGGCCGGCCCTCCCCGCCCCGGGCCCCGACGCCGCCGCGCAAGCCGCCGCCCGCCTCGGCTATCCCGTCGCCCTCAAGACCACCGCCCCGCACCTGCGCCACCGCGCCGACCTCGGTGGCGTACGGCTCGATCTGGCCGACGAGGTCCAACTGCGGCAGGCATACCGCGAGTTGACGGACGTCCTGGGCAAGCCCGAAGAGCTGCAGCCCGTCGTGCAGGCCATGGCCCCCCGCGGCGTCGACACCGTCGTCCGCGCCGCCATCGATCCCGCCGTCGGCGCCGTGCTCTCCTTCGGGCTCGCAGGCGCCCCCTCCGAGCTGCTCGGTGACACCGCCCACCGGCTCGTCCCGGCCACCGACCGCGACGCGGCCGAGCTGATCAGGAGCATCCGGACCGCGCCCCTCCTCTTCGGCTGGCGCGGCTCCGCGCCCGTCGACACCCCGGCACTCGAAGAGCTGCTGCTGCGGGTGTCACGGCTGGTCGACGACCACCCGGAAGTGGTCGCAGTCAGCCTCGAACCGGTCGTCGTCGCTCAGCGCGGCCTCTCCGTGCTCGGCGCGTCCGTCCGCCTCGCGCCACCCCCCGCCCGCACCGACCTCGGCCCCCGGCGACTCCCCAGCTACTGAGCGCTCACCGTCCCCGCGGCCCCGTAGGATGGACCGCATGGCGAAGACCGGTACGACGACCCAGGGGCTGCGCGCGGCGATCGAGCGCAGCGGCTACTACCCGGCCCTCGTGGCCGAGGCGGTGGAAGCCGCGGTCGGTGGTGAGCAGATCGCGTCGTTCCTGGTGCACCAGGAGACCACCTTCGACGCGAACGAAGTGCGCCGCCATGTCACCGTCCTCGTTCTGACAGCCAACCGCTTCATCGTCAGCCACACGGACGAGCAGGCGGCCGACTCGTCCTCCCCGACGCCGTACGCCACCACCTCCACCGAATCGGTCAAGCTCGGCCGGATCTCGTCCGTCGTGGTCAGTCGCGTCGTGGCCAACCCCGAGTCGTACACCCCCGGCACTCTGCCCCGCGAGGTCGTCCTCACCATCGGCTGGGGCGCCGTATCCCGCCTGGACCTGGAGCCCGCCGCCTGCGGCGACCCCAACTGCGAGGCGGACCACGGTTACACCGGCAACTCCACCGCCGACGACCTGAGCCTGCGCGTCAGCGAGGCCGGTGACGGCCCGGACGCCGTCCGTCAGACGCTCGCCTTCGCCCAGGCGCTCTCCGAAGCCACGGCAGCCACGCGCTGATGGCCCAGCCCGCAGCCTGGCCGGACGACCCCGTTCCGCTCGCCCTCACCACCGCGCCCGTCCCCGACTACGGCACCGGATCGCTCGCCGATCTGCTGCCGACGCTCGCCGCGGGCCAGGGAGTCCCGGGCCTCGCCCAGGCGATCCCCGAGCTCACCCCCGCCGACCGGAACTGCGTGTTCCTGATCGACGGACTCGGCTGGGAGCAGATCAAGGCCCACCCGGACGAGGCCCCGTACCTCACGTCGCTGCTCGCCACCTCGCGCGGCGGCACGGGACGGCCGATAACCGCCGGTTTCCCCGCCACCACCGCCACTTCGCTGGCCTCCGTCGGCACCGGCATGCCGCCCGGCGCGCACGGCCTGCCCGGCTACACCGCGCGGAACCCGGAGACCGGCGAGCTGATGAACCAGCTGCGCTGGAAGCCGTACACCGATCCAAGGGCCTGGCAGCCGTACCCCACTGTCTTCCAGCTGGCCGACGCGGCGGGCGTGCACACCGCCCAGGTGACCTCGCCGACCTTCCAGCACACCCCGCTCACCAAGATCGCACTCAGCGGCGGCAGCTTCCTCGGCCGGCTCTCCGGCGAGGAGCGGATGGACCTCGCGGCGGAGCAACTGGCCGCGGGGGACCGGTCGTTGGTCTACACGTACTACAGCGACGTGGACGGCAAGGGCCACCGCTTCGGGGTCGACTCCGACGCCTGGCGCGGCCAGGTGATGTACGTCGACCGGCTGGTGCAACGCCTTGCCGAGCAGCTCCCGCCCCGCGCGGCCCTGTATGTCACCGCAGACCACGGCATGATCGACATCCCCTTCGACGAGCAGTCGCGCATCGATTTCGACGAGGACTGGGAGCTGCGCGCGGGAGTCGCCCTGCTGGGCGGCGAGGGCCGGGCCCGCCATGTCTACGCCGTCCCCGGCGCCGAGTCCGATGTGCTCGCCGTCTGGCGCGAGGTCCTCGGTGAGCAGTTCTGGGTGGCGAGCCGGGACGAGGCGATCGCGGCCGGCTGGTTCGGGGCCCGGGTCGACGAGCGGGTGTACGGGCGCATCGGTGACGTCGTCGCCGCGGCCCACGACGACGTGGTGATCACCGCGTCCGTCAATGAGCCGCACGAGTCGGCGATGGTGGGGATGCACGGCTCGATGACCCCCGTCGAGCAGCTCGTCCCGCTCTTCGAAGTACGCTCATAAGCGCCCGCGGACGCTCCCCTCACGCAGACCCGAAAGGTCCTCAACTTCCCATGCCCGAGCTGGTGTTCTTCTCCGGAACGATGGACTGCGGAAAGAGCACCCTCGCTCTTCAGATCGAGCACAACCGGTCCACGCGCGGCCTCCAGGGCATGATCTTCACGCGCGACGACCGCGCCGGCGAGGGCAAGCTCTCCTCCCGGCTCGGCCTGGTCACCGACGCGGTCGAGGCCGCGGAGGGCTTCGACTTCTACGCGTATCTCGTCGCCCACCTCTCCAGAGGCGGACGCTGTGACTACGTCATCGCCGACGAGGCGCAGTTCCTCGCGCCCGAGCAGATCGACCAGCTCGCGCGCGTCGTCGACGACCTCGACGTGGACGTCTTCGCCTTCGGCATCACCACCGACTTCCGCTCCAAGCTCTTCCCCGGCTCGCAGCGGCTCGTCGAACTCGCCGACCGGGTCGAGGTGCTGCAGGTCGAGGCGCTGTGCTGGTGCGGTGCGCGGGCCACGCACAACGCCCGTACCGCAGGTGGGGTGATGGTCGTCGAAGGCGCCCAGGTCGTCGTCGGCGACGTCAACCAGTCGCCGGACGAGATCGGTTACGAGGTGCTGTGCCGGCGCCACCACCGGCGGCGGATGACCGCCGCCACGGCCCGCGCCGCCGCGCTCTCCCCGGACGTCCTGCCGGTCGAGGTAGCCGACGTCAGTGACCGGCCGTCCGTACGATCGTGAAGACCGCGCCCTCCGGGTCCGCGACGGTCGCGAGCCGCCCGCCGGCATCGTCCCTCGGCGGCTGCAGCACATGCCCGCCGAGATCCGCTACCACGCGCGCGGCCTCGTCGGTGTCCTCGACCTCGAAGTACGTCATCCAGTGCGCGCCCCGGTCGCGCGGCAGGGCATGGCCCACGCCGCGCAGGGCAGCCACCGAACGCCCGTCCAGGTGCAGCGTCACACAGTCGAAGTCTGCCGAGACGACCGGCGCCAGCTCATAGCCGAAGACCGCCTGGTAGAACTTGCTGACCGAAGCGGTCTCCGTGGTCAGCAGCTCTTCCCAGACCGGTGTGCCGTGCGTGCCGTACACGGCCGTGCCGCTGTGGGCGGCACGCTGCCAGATACCGAACACCGCGCCCGCCGGGTCGGTGACGATGGCCAGCCGGCCATCGTCACCGGCGTCCAGCGGGCCGACGCCGACCGTGCCGCCGTAGCTCCTGATCTTTTCGACGGTCGCGTCCGCGTCGTCGGTCGCCAGATACGGTGTCCAGGCGACCCCGAGGTGCCGGTCGGCCGGGAGCCGGCCGATGCCCGCGACTTCCTTGCCGTCCAGCAGGGCGCGGACGTACGGCCCGAGCTGCTGCGGGCCGGGTGCGAACTCCCAGCCGAACAGCTCTGCGTAGAAGGCCTGGGTCGCGTCAAGGCTGTGCACCATCAAGCTCACCCAGCAGGGCGCGCCGGGTGTGTGCCGAGTCGCCTCGGTCATCGTCACTCTCTCCTCGGACCATCGTGGTGGCCGTGCGGGGGACTGGAAACGCGCCGCTGTGCGGAACGACGTGCGCCCCGTGCAGATGCTCGCACCACCCGGCGTCCGGTGCGCCCCGGCCGCGCCGCTTTTGGCCGGTTCCCGATGGAGGATGCCCGTTTTGGGATTAACCATCCGTTTCAGAGGCGTTACTCTCCGCCCGGTCGCTGCGCGAGGATGGCCGCATGAACCACATCGTTACCGCGACCGATCTCGCGAGCGAGCTTGCCGGATCCCGCCCTCCGGTGCTCCTGGACATCCGCTGGCAGCTGGGCGGGCCGCACGGGCGGCCCGACTACGAGGCCGGTCACATCCCCGGCGCGGTCTTCGTCGACCTGGACGCGGAACTGGCCGGCCCGCCCGGCGACGGCGGCCGGCACCCGCTGCCGGATCCGGAAGCCTTCGGCGCGGTGATGCGCAGGGCGGGCGTTTCGGCCGGCTCGCGCGTTGTCGCGTACGACGGCGGCCAGGGCTGGGCGGCGGCCCGCGCCTGGTGGCTCCTGCGCTGGACGGGCCACACGGACGTACGGGTCCTGGACGGCGGCCTCGCCGCGTGGACGGGACCGCTGGAGACCGGGACCGTGGCTCCCGCCGAGGGCGCCTTCACCCCCGTGCCGGGCGCGCTCCCGCTCCTGGACGCCGACGCGGCGGCCGCCCAGGCCCGCTCGGGCATCCTCCTCGACGCACGCGCGGCTGAGCGCTACCGGGGCGACGTCGAGCCGATCGACCGCGTGGGCGGCCACATCCCGGGTGCGATCTCGGCCCCGACGAGTGAAAACGTCGACCAGGAAGGCCACTTCCTCCCACCGGGGGCACTCGCAGCCCGCTTCTCCAAGCTGGGAGTCTCCGAGACCACGCCCGAGGTCGGCGTCTACTGCGGCTCCGGCGTCTCGGGGGCGCACGAGGCGCTGGCCCTTGCGATCGCGGGCTTCACACCGGCGCTGTACGCGGGCTCCTGGTCGCACTGGTCCAGGGACGAGTCCCGGCCGGTGGCGACGGGTCCCCAGCCGGGCTGACGCCTGGGCGCGCGAAGGGGCCCGGCACCGTCGTGGTGCCGGGCCCCTTCGCGCAGTCGGTCGCCGCAGGCGCGCCTCAGTCCTGCTTCTTGCGGCGCGTGCCGAACACGATCTCGTCCCAGCTGGGCACCGCCGCGCGGCGGCCCGGGCGGACGCCGTCCGCCTCCGCCTGCCTGTCCGTCGTACCCGTCAGGCGGTCGCGGTGACCTGCCACCGAGCGCGGCATGAGCACGTCCGCGTACGCCGATCCCGCGCCCGCCGAGGCAGCAGGAGCGACCGGCTCCTCCTCCTCGGGCTCCTGGACGGGCTCGGTCGCGGGAGGCTCCGGCGGTGCGGGTCGCTCGGGCACGACCATGTCGCCCCGGAAGCTCGGCACCGCCTCCAGCAGGCTCGTCAGGGAGTCCCGCTCGCCACCGCTCTCCTCGGGATCGGCCGACGGCGCGGGCGGGCGCTCCAACTGGCGGTCGAGGGCACGGTCCAGCGGCCGGTCCCGCGGCAGCCGCGCGATGCGCGGTACGAACGGAAAGCTCGGCTCCTGGGTCGCGATCGTGTCGTCCGTCTCGCCGATCAGCGCGCGCGCCTCGTCGTCGACGGCCTGGACGAGCCGCCGCGGCGGGTCGTACGTCCAGCTCGCCGAGTGCGGCTCGCCCGCCACCCGGTAGACCAGCAGCACCTCCCAGGTGCCGTCGTCCCGGCGCCAGGAGTCCCATTGCGCGGTTTCCTTCTCGGCGCCGCGCAGCGTCAGCCGCTCCTGCACCGCCTCGCCGAGCTGCGGTCCGGTGTTCTCGCCGGGACGGCGTACGGGAGTCTTGCGGGCCCGCTCCGCCATGAACGCGCGCTCGGCGAGCACGGGTCCCTCGAAGCGCCGCACCCGGTCGACCGGAATGCCGGCGAGCTGTGCGACCTCCTCGGCGGAGGCTCCGGCGCGTATACGTGCCTGGATGTCGCGGGGCCGGAGGTGGCTCTCCACCTCGATCTCGATCTGGCCGAGGCGGGCTCGGTCATTGCGCACGGCAGCGCGCAGCCGCTCATCAATCGGAAGCGTGTACTCCGTGCTGTCCGCAGCCTTGAGCACCAGTCGTGTGCCGTCGTTGGAGACGGCCACGACACGCAGTTCGGGCATGGGGACCTCCCGGGTGGTGCCTGCCGACGTCACGTGCGTCGCTGCTTCCGCTAGTCGAGTGTGGCCTGCCCGGGTGCAGCCTGCCACAACCTTGCCGAGTTGCCCGGCGTGTCGGGCACAGGCCCTGGATCGCCGTTATGGCACGGTTACCTATTTGCCACTCTGAGTGACGGGCGGTCACTCTGTGCATCCAGTCCCCGTGCGGTGCCGCGGCGCCGCCGGATCGAGCGCCGCTTTCGGCCCCCTACCTGGGGTCCGGACATCCGAGGGGGAGGCCGGGCCCAGGGCTCGCCACAGTACTCCATTCGGGCCATGCAGGTGGACCGCCGCGCCGCCGAACTTCTGCTCGAGTGCGGGAGTTGGGCGTCTGGGACATGGGTGACCAGGGGTCCTGATTCACAGAACCTTCCCAAAAGGAACTATTCGCTTCGCTCATCTGTCCCTGCCTGGTGCGTGGTTGTGCAGATGAGCAAGGGGGGCCGTCGGCGGGACTCCGGTCGTCAGTCGCCCAGGACCCGCCGCAGATAGTCGTTGCCGAACAGCCGCTCCGGGTCCAACCGGTCGCGCAGCGCCGTGAATTCACCGAACCGCGGATACACCTCGGCGAAGTACTCCGCGTCCCGTGTGTGCACCTTGCCCCAGTGCGGCCGACCGCCGTGCGCGGTCATGATCCGTTCCACCGCGGTGAAGTACGACTGGTGCGGCGTGCCCTTGTAGAGGTGCACGGCTATGTAGGCGCTCTCCCGGCCCGAGGCCGTCGAGAGCGCGATGTCGTCGGCCGGGGCGGTCCGCACCTCAACCGGGAAGCTGACCCGCAGCGGAGAGCGCTCGATCATCGCCTTCACCTCGCGCAGCGCGCCCATCGCCGCCTCCCGCGGAAGCGCGTACTCCATCTCAATGAACCGCACCCGGCGCGGAGATGTGAAGACCTTGTAGGGAATGTCCGTGTACATACGGGCGGAGAGGGCGCGGCTGGAGATCTTGGCGATCGCCGGGATGGTCGCGGGGACCGCCCGGCCCAGCGAACTGACCACCTGGAAGACGCCGTTGGACAGCAGCTCGTCCTCGATCCAGCCGCTGATCTGTCCGGGCGGGGCTGCGGGTCCCGCGCTGCGGTTGTTGCGCTTGGTGTTGCAGTTGCCGGTGTGGGGGAACCAGTAGAACTCGAAGTGTTCGTTCTCGGCGAAGAGCGCGTCGAATTCGGCGGTGACCTTGTCGAAGGCCATCGGCTCCTCGCGGGCCGTGAGCAGAAAGACCGGCTCCACGGCGAAGGTGATCGCGCTGACGACGCCGAGCGCGCCGAGCCCGATCCGGGCCGCCGCGAAGACGTCCGGATTCTCCTTCTCGGAGCAGCTCAGCACCGAGCCGTCCGCGGTGACCAGCTCAAGTGCCCTGATCTGGGCGGCGATAGAGGCCGATTCGCGGCCCGTGCCGTGCGTGCCGGTGGAGGTCGCGCCCGCCACCGTCTGATCCATGATGTCGCCCATGTTCGTGAGCGAGAGCCCTTCGCGGGCGAGGGCCGCGTTCAGCCGCTTGAGCGGAGTGCCCGCCTCGACGGTCACGGTCATGGCCGTACGGTCGATGTCCCGGATCCCGGTCAGCAGTTCGGGCCGGATCAGCACCCCGTCGGTGGCCGCGGCGGCCGTGAAGGAGTGACCCGTGCCGACGGCCTTCGCCTTGAAGCCGTCCTCGGCCGCCTTCCGTACGGCGGCGGCGAGTTCCTCGGTGGAGGCGGGCGAGACCTCCCGCACCGGACGGGCGGTGACATTCCCCGCCCAGTTACGCCACGTGCTGCGCCCCGTCTTCGTAGTCCCGCTCACGCTGCCCCTCCCGCGTCGGCACCGGCCTGCGCAGCCGGCGGTACCCCAGGAACGCCACCACGGCCGCGAGCGCTCCCGCGACGGCGGGCACCACGTACCCCGCTTCCGCTCCCGACGCGTCGACCACCCAGCCCGCGGCCGAGGAGCCGAGCGCCACTCCGACCGCGAGCCCGGTACTGGTCCAGGTCATGCCCTCGGTCAGGTTGGTGCGCGGTACGTGCGCTTCGATCAGGGCCATGGTGGTCACCATCGTGGGTGCGATGGACAGGCCCGCGACAAAGAGCGCCACGGCCAGAAAGGGAAGGCTCCCGGCCAGTTGGAGGGGGATCATACTCACGGCCATCGCACACACTCCCACCAGCCACCTCCGGGAGGCCGAGCCCTTGAGGTGGAGCAGTCCGAAGACCGCTCCGGCGAGGCAGGAGCCGAGCGCGTACACCGCGAGGACCAGGCTCGCCGCGGCCTTGTGCCCCTGCTCCTCCGCGAAGGCCACGGTGACGACGTCGACCGAGCCGAAGATCGCGCCCGTCGCCACGAAGGTGGCCACCAGAACTTGAAGTCCCGGGGAGCGCAGCGCGGAGCCGCCGGTGTGGTCCTCGCGCGGATGCGGTACGGGCTCGGTGGCTCGCTGCGCGGTCAGCCAGAAGACGCCGACGGCCAGGAACGCGGCGGCGAGCAGCGGGCCCGCCTCGGGGAACCAGGCGGTGGAGAGCCCGATGGAGATGATCGGGCCGAAGATGAAGCACACCTCGTCGACGATCGACTCCCACGAGTACGCGGTGTGCAGCTCGCGCGGCGAACCCCGGTAGATCTCGGCCCACCGGGCGCGGATCATCGAGCCCACGCTGGGCACACAGCCCGCGGCCGCGGAGAAGACGAACAGCGTCCAGTCCGGGGCGCCTTGCTGGGCGCAGACGAGCAGACCCGCGACGGCTGCCACCGAGGCGAGCGTGGCCGGGCGCAGCACCTTGGCCTGGCCGTGCCGGTCGACCAGCCGGGAGATCTGCGGGCCGAGCACCGCGGCCGACATCGCGAGCGTGGCCGAGAGCGCGCCCGCGAGTCCGTAGCGCCCCGTGAGCTGGGAAATCATGGTCACGATGCCGATGCCCATCATGGACAGCGGCATCCGGCCGAAGAAGCCTGCGGCGGAGAACCCCTTGCTCCCCGGGGCGGCGAAGATGGCGCGGTACGGACTGGGCAAGGAGTGCTCCGGTAGGCGCCTCACCGGGGGCCGTGGCGGGCGGGGGCCGGGGGGCGGTTGCTGGTCGCTGCGCCTGGGTGACTTCGCCACCGTAAGGCGTATGAAAGGCGTTGACAGCTTACGCCCGTACGACTGTTCCGCGCACGGCGGTTTTCTCGCCGTCAGAGGCTGGTGGCAGGATCGGTCTCATGTCGGATCAGCGTGACCCAGCCCCCTACGACGCCCTGCTGCTGCTCTCCTTCGGCGGTCCCGAAGGCCCGGACGACGTCGTCCCGTTCCTGGAGAACGTCACCCGTGGCCGCGGCATCCCCACGGAGCGGCTCAAGGAGGTGGGGCAGCACTACTTCCTGTTCGGCGGGGTCAGCCCGATCAACGACCAGAACCGCGCCCTGCTGGACGCCCTGCGCAAGGACTTCGCCGAGCACGGCCTGGAGCTGCCGGTGCACTGGGGCAACCGGAACTGGGCGCCGTATCTCACCGACACCCTGCGCGAGATGGTCCAGGACGGTCACCGTCGCATTGCCGTCCTCGCCACCAGCGCGTACGCCTCCTACTCCGGCTGCCGCCAGTACCGCGAGAACCTCGCGGACGCGCTGGCCACCTTGGAGGCGGAAGGGCTCGAGCTGCCGCGTGTGGACAAGCTGCGGCACTACTTCAACCACCCCGGTTTCGTACGCCCCATGATCGACGGCGTCCTCAAGTCGCTGGCGGACCTCCCCGAGAAGCTGCGCGCGGGGGCCCGTCTCGCGTTCACCACGCACTCCATCCCGACGTCCGCGGCCGACGCGTCGGGTCCGGCCGCCGGGCACGGCGAGGGCGGTGCGTATGTACGCCAGCACCTCGAGGTCGCCCGGCTGATCGCCGACGCCGTGCGCGAGCAGACAGGCATCGAGCACTCCTGGCAGCTCGTCTACCAGTCGCGCAGCGGTGCCCCGCACATCCCGTGGCTGGAACCGGACATCTGCGACCACCTGGAGGAGCTGCACGGCTCCGGCGCGCCCGCGGTGGTGATGGTGCCCATCGGCTTCGTCTCCGACCACATGGAAGTCCTGTACGACCTCGACACCGAGGCCACCGCGAAGGCTGCCGAGCTGGGGCTGCCCGTGCGGCGTTCGGCGACGGTCGGCGCCGACCGCCGGTTCGCCGCCGCGGTGCGCGACCTCCTCCTGGAACGGGCCGCGGTGGAGCGGGGCCTGCCCGCCGAGCGCTGCGCGCTGGGGGCTCTCGGCCCTTCGCACGACCTCTGTCCGGTCGGCTGCTGCCCGGCCCGGGCGCCGAAGCCCGCGGCCGCAGGCGCCGACAGCCCTTACGCGTAAGGAAGCCCCGTGACCGATCCACTCCTGCCCGAACTGCTCGACCTCGCCCTGGAGGCCGCTCGCCGGGCCGGGGAGCTGCTGCGCGACGGCCGTCCCGCCGACCTGGGCGTCGCCGCCACCAAGTCCAGCCCCATCGACGTCGTCACCGAGATGGACATCGCGGCCGAGAAGCTGATCACGGGCTTCCTGACCGAGCACCGGCCCGACGACGGCTTCCTCGGCGAGGAGGGCGCCTCCACGGCGGGCACCAGCGGCGTCCGCTGGGTCATCGACCCGCTCGACGGCACCGTCAACTACCTGTACGGCCTGCCGACCTGGGCGGTCTCCATCGCCGCAGAGCGCGACGGCGAAACGGTCGTGGGGGTGGTGGCGGCCCCGATGCGCCGCGAGACCTACCGGGCGGTGCTCGGCGGCGGCGCGTACGTGGGCGACAAGCCCCTCCGGTGCCGCCCTGCGCCCCCGCTGGACCAGGCCCTGGTCTCCACCGGCTTCAACTACGTCGCGGCCGTACGCACCCACCAGGCGGACGTCGCCCAGCGGCTGATCCCGCGGCTGCGAGACATCCGCCGCAGCGGCTCCGCGGCCGTGGACCTCTGCGACGTCGCCGCGGGCCGCCTGGACGGCTACTACGAGCGCGGCCTCCACCCCTGGGACCTGGCGGCGGGCGACCTGATCGCCCGCGAGGCCGGCGCCCTGACCGGCGGCCGTCCCGGGCAGGGGCCTTCGTACGATCTGACGGTGGCGGCGAGCCCGGGCGTCTTCGAGCCGCTGCAGGGGCTCCTGGAGGAGTCCGGCGCCTGGCACGACTAGCAGCACCGCTGGAACAGGCAGCACGTCTGGAACAAAGCAAGCACGACTGGAACGAACAAGCAGCACAGAAGGGCCCCGGCGCCGTCCCGCGGCGTCGGGGCCCTTCTCATGTCCGGTACCTGTACGGTCCGGCGCTACGCGGCGCTGACCTCCACGCCGTGCTCCGCGGCCAAGCGGCGCAGGTCGTCCAGCTCTGCCTGCTCGACATCCGCAAGGAAATCGTCGCCCGTCTCGCGAGCGAGCGTGAGGTCTGTCTCCGCGGCCTTTATGCGCTGCAGCAGTCCTGCGGTGAAAGCATCCATGGTGTGCGCCCCCTCGTCGTGGGTCGGTGGCACGGGGGTGTGCCGACGGTGGGTTGATCAACCCTGGAACAGGTCGTGGTGTGCCACATACAGGGCGTGATCTCGGGTGTGCAGACGTCCTCCCCCCGCCTTCCCTCAGAGAAACCTCAACTGCCCCGGGAATCCGGATATTTCCTTGAGGCTCCGGCCCGCAGTTTCGGGCCTGCACCGCCTTACAGCCGGTTTACGCGCGTAACGGGCAGGATGGATGCGCACAGCCAGTGCTCACAACCTGCCCTGATCACGGGGTGACGGGCCCAAAGGAAGGATCACGACGTGCGCGTACTCGTCGTCGAGGACGAGCAGCTGCTCGCCGATGCGGTGGCCACCGGACTGCGCCGGGAGGCCATGGCCGTCGACGTCGTGTACGACGGCGCGGCGGCCCTGGAGCGCATCGGGGTCAACGACTACGACGTGGTCGTTCTGGACCGCGACCTTCCGCTGGTCCACGGCGACGACGTGTGCCGCAGGATCGTCGAGCTGGGAATGCCGACCCGGGTGCTGATGCTGACCGCGTCCGGCGACGTCAGCGACCGCGTCGAGGGCCTGGAACTGGGCGCGGACGACTACCTCCCCAAGCCCTTCGCCTTCACCGAGCTCACCGCCCGCGTACGGGCGCTGGGCCGCCGTACGACCGTGCCGCTGCCGCCCGTCCTGGAGCGCGCGGGCATCAAGCTCGACCCGAACCGCCGCGAGGTCTTCCGCGACGGCAAGGAGATCCAGCTCGCGCCCAAGGAGTTCGCCGTCCTGGAGGTCCTGATGCGCAGCGAGGGCGCTGTCGTCTCGGCCGAGCAGCTGCTCGAAAAGGCATGGGACGAGAACACCGACCCGTTCACCAATGTCGTGCGCGTGACCGTGATGACCCTGCGCCGCAAGCTCGGCGAGCCGCCCGTGATCGTCACCGTGCCCGGCTCCGGATACCGGATCTGATCGATGGCCACCACCCCCGCGCCACCGGTGGCGCCTCCGAAACCGACCTGGGACCCGCGGGAGCCGGTGCGGCCCTGGCTGCGCCCGACCATCCGGATACGGCTCACGCTGCTGTACGGCGGGATGTTCCTGATCGCCGGAATCCTGCTGCTGTCGATCATCTATCTGCTCACCGCGCAGGCCCTGCACGTCAGGGCCGGCGACCTGCCCTTCGAGATCGTGACGGGAGAGGTGCAGCCCACCAACGAGTGGTGCAGGCTGCCGAAGCAGGGGACCGGCAAGCAGTTCAACGAGGCCATCGCGGGGTGCCTCCAGTACCAACGGGAGATGGCACTCGACGATCTGCTGCGCCGGTCGCTCTTCGCGCTGCTCGGCCTCAGTGTCATCGCCTTCGCCTTCGGCTACGCCATGGCGGGCCGTGTTCTGTCCCCGCTCGGCCGGATTACCCGCACCGCCCGTCAGGTGGCCGGCTCCGACCTCGCGCGGCGGATCGAGCTGGACGGCCCGGACGACGAGCTCAAGGAGCTCGCCGACACCTTCGACGAGATGCTGGACCGCCTGGAGCGGGCCTTCACCGCGCAGCAGCGGTTCGTCGCGAACGCCTCGCACGAGCTGCGTACACCGCTCGCGATCAACCGCACGCTGCTGGAGGTCCACCTCTCCGATCCCGGAGCGCCCGTGGAGCTTCAGCAGCTGGGCAAGACCCTCCTGGCCACCAACGAGCGCAGCGAGCAGCTGGTCGAAGGCCTGCTGCTGCTCGCCCGCAGCGACAACCAGGTCGTCGAGCGCAAGCCGGTGGACCTCGCCGAGGTCGCAACGCGCGCCGTCGACCAGGGGCGCGCCGAGGCCGAGGCGACAGGCGTGGAGATCCGCGGGAGGCGGGCGCCCGCCGTCGTGCAGGGCAATGGCGTCCTGCTGGAGCGGATCGCCCTGAACCTGGTGCAGAACGCCGTGCGCTACAACATTCCGGAAGGGGGCTGGGTGGAAGTCACCACCGAGACGCGGCAGGGCCACGCGGAGCTGGTGGTCTCGAACACAGGGCCGGTGGTTCCCGCGTACGAGATCGACAACATCTTCGAGCCCTTCCGGCGGCTGCGTCAGGAGCGCACCGGCAGCGACAAAGGCGTCGGCCTGGGGCTTTCGATCGCCCGCTCGGTGGCCCGCGCTCACGGAGGCCGTATTATCGCGGAGCCCCGGGAGGGCGGCGGCCTCGTGATGCGTGTCACCCTCCCGGTCTGAGATGCTGATCGACGCGACTCGCTTCGTTCGCTTTACGCGGAATTTTCGGGACGCGTGCCCGAGAGGCCCGTGTGCGATCGATCACAGGAGCGAATTTCAGGCCATCTACTCTCCGTGATCAAGGATCTGCCGGAAAACCAGGAAAAGTCCGGGTTTCCAGGGGTCGAGATCACGGGAAGTACACGGGGTGGCGCCCGTGAAGTGCAACATTCGGACCGTGTACGGTCCCGATCGCCATCCAACCAGAGCACTCTTGAGGAATCCGGTTGGGTGTCGATTGAGTAACAGACCTTGATGTGAGGCAAAATCTCCGCCTCGGGTCGGGCACAAGTCCGGCCTCTCACGCGTTACGTGCGCTGGAGACACCGCAGACACCCAGAGGGGGAGAGCGACATGGCAACGGACTACGACACCCCACGCAAGACCGACGACGACGTCGATTCGGACAGCCTTGAGGAACTGAAGGCCCGCCGGAACGACAAGACGACGTCGTCCGTCGACGTCGACGAATTCGAGCAGGCCGAAGGCCTCGAGCTGCCCGGAGCGGACCTTTCCAACGAGGAACTGTCCGTTCGCGTGCTGCCGCGGCAGGCTGACGAGTTCACCTGCATGAGCTGCTTCCTGGTGCACCACCGCAGCCAGCTGGCCCGCGAGAAGAACGGTCAGCCGATCTGCCGCGACTGCGACTGAGGTCCGGTCGGCCGTGGCAGGCGATACACCGTTCAGGAAGCGGCGCTTCCGGCGTCACAAGCCGCCGGAGGCGCACCAGGGCGGTACGGGCCCGGCACACGACGCAGAGGCGTCAGCCGAGCACTCGGCCGCCCTGCTGCCCCACGGCGCGGCAGACGACGACGGGCGGGGCCTGCCGGCCTCGCTCGAAGCAGTCGGTCAGGCGGGGTCCCCGACCAGGGCTCCACGCCTGACCGCCGTACGGAACAGCGTCCGGAAAGGTGGCGAGAGCGCCAGGGCGGGGCTCGCGTACATCGCCGACCGGATCATCGAGAACGCACCACGCGTGCCGGTGCGCGATCTCGCGACGCTGCGCAAACAGTTCCCCGGCCTCGCTCCCGAGCAGCTTGCGGACAAGCTGGTCGCGGGCGCGGCCAACGGCACATCCACGGTCGGCGCGGGTATCGGCGCGGCCGCGATGCTGCCCGTACCTCCGGCGATGCCGGCCGAGCTGGCCGCGGAGATCACCGCCGTCGCCGCGATCGAGCTCAAGCTCATCGCCGAGCTCCACGAGGTCTATGGCATTCGGCCGCCGGGCAACCTCACGGAGCGCAGCGCCGCCTATCTGACCTCCTGGACGGAGGAGCGCGGGATCGACGTGACCAAGCCGGCGACGGTGAACGCCGCTCTCGGCAGCCGTTTCAAGCGCGAGCTGAGGCAGCAGATCATCAAGCGCACGATGCGCAATCTGCCGAATCTGATGCCGTTCATGGTCGGTGCGGTCGTCGGAGCCGTGCTGAACCGCAGGGACACCTGGAAGCTCGCCGAGCGCATCCGCAAGGACCTGCGCAGCAAACAGGTCCCCTGGGACGCGCTGCCGCCGCTCCCGCCGCTGGAGCAGCCCAAGAATCCGCTGGAGACGGGGCAGGGCCCCCGCGAACTGGGCCGCTGACCCCCCAAGGCCGTCAGGGCGTGCGCGCCGCCGTCAGGCCGTGCGCACCGTCGTCAGGGCGGCTGCCAGCGCCTTCGGTCTACGCGTCGAGAGATAGACGTACGGCGTCGGGTCGGCCGGATCCGTGATCTCGATCCGCAGAGCCGTCGGTACATAGCTGCGCAGCAGCATGAAGGCCCGGGGATCCGCCTTGTACGAGCGCCAGGCGCGCGCCTCGTCCGCGTCCAGCACCTCGGCCTCGCCGAGCGCAGTCAGCGGGATCCGGGCGTCCCCGGCGACCAGCGAGCCCGCCACCACACGGATGCGCACAGAGCCGTAAGAACTGACCACGGCCGCCGCCACCGCTGCCGCGCCGATCAGGCCGCCGAGCATCGGCAGCGTCCCCAGCGGCAGCATCAGCAGCCCGCCCGCGACGCCCACGAGGGCGGTGATGACCCACCACGAACGGGGTGCGGTCAGACGTTCTTCGTACTGCGGGACGGAAGGCTGCATGAGTCCAAGCTTGGCACGGTGCGGCCTGCGAGTTGCCGCGCGGGTAAGGTCTGCGCCTGTGAGCACTGCGAAATCCCGGGGGGCAGCCCCCGGACCCTCGGGACGGGCCGTGGCAATGATCCCTCCGGCCGACGCCATACCGCCGGTGAGGCACCCCGAAGCCCCGGCCCCCGGTGAGCTGCTCGGCGCGCACTACGAACACTGTTTCGGCTGTGGCGAGGCTCAGCCGCACGGACTGCACCTTCAGGCCCGGGCCGGCGAGGGCGTACGCGTCACCGCCGAGTTCACCGTCAAGCCCGCCCACCAGGGCGCGCCCGGCCTCGCGCACGGCGGCGTGCTCGCCTCGGCCCTGGACGAGACGCTCGGCTCGCTGAACTGGCTGCTGCGGACCATCGCGGTCACCGGCCGGCTCGAGACCGACTTCGTACGCCCGGTGCCCGTGGACACCGTGCTGCACCTCCAGGCCGAGGTGACCGCGGTCTCCGGACGCAAGATCTTCTCCACCGCCGTCGGCCGGATCGACGCCCCCGACGGACCCGTCGCCGTGCGTGCCGACGCCCTCTTCATCGAGGTGAAGGTCGACCACTTCATCGACAACGGCCGCCCGGAGGAGATCCAGGCAGCCATGGCCGACCCCGACCAGATCAGGCGCGCCCGCGCCTTCGAGGTGAACCCCTGATGCGCAACCCTGTCGATGTGCTGATCCGTCGTGTGGACCCCGAGGTGCCGCTCCCGGCGTACGCACACCCCGGCGATGCCGGAGCCGACCTGGTGACCACAGAGGCGGTCGAGCTGGCCCCCGGTGAACGCGCCGTGCTGCCCACCGGGGTGTCCGTCGCCCTCCCCGACGGGTACGCGGCCTTCGTGCACCCACGATCCGGTCTCGCCGCCCGCTGCGGAGTAGCCCTCGTGAATGCCCCGGGGACGGTGGATGCCGGGTACCGTGGGGAGATCAAGGTGATCGTGGTCAATCTCGATCCGCGCGAGACCGTGCGGTTCGATCGGTTCGACCGGATTGCCCAACTGGTCGTCCAGCAGGTCGAGAAGGTGCGCTTCCACGAGGTGGCGGAGCTTCCCGGCTCGGCGCGGGCCGAGGGGGGCTTCGGGTCCACCGGCGGTCATGCCGCCGTGGACGGCTCAACGGGTGGGAATCGATACGCTTCGGTCGTATCCGACCGGGAAGGACAGTGACGTGTTCGGACGTCGCAAGAAGAGTGGTTCCGCCATGGACGCGGCGGACGCAACGGGCGAGGCCGAGCAGGTCGTCGACGAGCGCGACACGGAGTACGCCGAAGAGGAGGGGGCGCCCCGCCGGGCGAACCTTCCGCCGGCGCCCCGGCCCGACGGCCCCTGGGACGTCTCCGAGGTATCCAAGCCCGGCGAGGGCCGGGTCGATCTGGGCGGTCTTTTCGTGCCCGGAGTCGAGGGAATGGAGCTGCGCGTCGAGGTCGCGGGTGACGCGATCGTCGCCGCCACCGTCGTGCTGCGCGACAGCGCCGTACAGCTGCAGGCCTTCGCGGCGCCCAAGAAGGAAGGCATCTGGGGCGAGGTCCGCGAGGAGATCGCCTCCGGCATCACGCAGCAGGGCGGCGTCATCGACGAGGTCGAGGGGCCGCTCGGCTGGGAGCTGCGGGCCCAGGTTCCGGTACAGCTGCCGGACGGCACGGGCGGTGTGCAGCTGGTGCGCTTCATCGGCGTCGACGGGCCGCGCTGGTTCCTGCGCGGAGTGATCTCCGGACAGGGCGCCGTGCAGCCGGCCGCAGCCGGGCTGCTCGAGCAGATCTTCCGGGACACCGTCGTCGTACGGGGCGACGGGCCGATGGCGCCGCGCGACCCGATCGTCCTCAAGCTGCCGGACGATGCGCAGATGGTGCCTGAGGGCGTCCAGCAGGAGGAGCAGGAGGGCTCCCGCTTCTCCGGCGGCATGGGGCAGCTGCAGCGCGGCCCCGAGATCACCGAGGTGCGCTGACACCTCGGGCGGAAATCGACCCCGCCGGGGGGGGGGCCCCCCCCCCCGGGGGGGGGGGGCCCCCCGGGGGGGCGCCCCCCCCCGCCCCCCGCCCTCACTAAATAGCAAAAAAAACCAACAAGGGCGCCCCCCCCCCCCCCCAGGTGATCAAAATT